>RGAX01000057.1 GCA_009919985.1 Opitutaceae bacterium | reverse complement strand
CGGTTTCGACGTCCACGTGTTCCCCGCCACGACCCGCGCCGAAGAAATCCGCGAGCATAAAGTCGACGCGGTATTCCTCTCCAACGGCCCCGGCGATCCCGCTGCCCTCAGCTACGTCCACCAGACCGTAACCAAGCTGATTCCCGATTACCCTATTTTCGGCATCTGCCTCGGCCACCAAATGCTCACGCACGCCCTCGGCGGTACGACCTTTAAACTCAAATTCGGCCACCGCGGCGGCAACCAACCGGTGCAAAACCTCGAGACCGGAAAAGTCTCCATCACCGCCCAAAACCACGGTTTCGCCACCGACCCGGCCAGCCTCGAGAAAAACGGCGCCAAGGTCACTGAGATTAACCTCAACGACCACACCGTCGAAGGCCTGCGCCACATCAAGCTCCCAGTCTTCAGCGTCCAATACCACCCCGAAGCCGCTCCCGGCCCAAACGACGCCGACCCACTCTTCGTCGACTTCTACAACATGGTCGCCGCCCGCAAAGCCGGGAAAATCTAATCTCTCGGGCAGGTCGTAGCCGACCCGTCAGATTAAAAAAATCACGCCTGCTCGGCCCTCAGCCGAGCCAACGCTCGAATTTCTGCGCGTCCTCCGTGGTATCGACGCCAATCGTCAGATCCTCCGTCAACCCGCACGCGATGGTATAGCCGTTTTCAAGCACGCGGAGTTGTTCCAGTTTCTCAATCTGCTCCAAACGACCGACCGGTAAGCTAGCAAATTTCTGCAATAAGGCCGCCTTGTAGGCGTAAAGTCCGAGATGCCGGAAGCATGGATTCGCCCGGACCCAGGCATCGTCCACCCGCCCGCCCAAATCCCGCGCATACGGGATCGGCGAACGCGAAAAATACAACGCCTGCTTTGCCCCCGGCGCCAAGACGACTTTCACCTGATTCGGATTCGCAAAGTCCGCCGCCGTCGTGAACGGAGTCGCCAACGTCGCCATATCTGCAGGTCCCGCAATCAAGTCCGCCAACGCCCGGATCTGCCGCGCCGAGACCAACGGCTCATCCGCCTGAACGTTGATCACCCGGTCGGCACCGATCACAGCATTAGCCTCAGCCAACCGATCCGTACCACTGGCGTGGTCAGGGCGGGTCAAAATCGCCCTAAACCCCCGCGACTCCACGCAATCACGCAAAAGTTCATGATCCACTGCGAAATACAAAGGGATCTCCGGAGCTTCACGCGCGATTCGCTCTGCCACCCAAAGCAGCAGCGGCTTACCCCTGATCTCGTGCAAGAGCTTGCGCGGGAAGCGGGTAGATTCGAGGCGGCAGGGAACGACGAGCGCTAGTTTCGACATCGCCCCGCCACCGTAGCGTCCGGCTTTGAGGTTGCAAGCCGAGGCAAGCATCTAGATGTTGGTCCCTCAGTCCCGCCACTCCAGTATGAACAAAAGCGACGCCACACCCACTGCCCCTCAACCCCTCACCAAGGAGTTGATCGTGCAGAACAAGATGGGCATCCACGCCCGTCCGGCCGCGATGATCGTCCGCATCACCAACAAGTTCAAAGCTGACGTCTTCGTCGAAAAGGACGAGGAGCAGGTCAACGGCAAGAGCATCATGGGCCTCATGATGCTCGCCGCCTGCAACGGCTCCAAGGTCAAGTTCCTCGCCACCGGCGAGGACGCCCCTCAAATGCTCGCCGAACTCGAGGCCCTGTTCGCCAAGAAATTCGACGAGTCCTGATCGCCTACCCTTACGCTGCGCCGCGCCTGATTTACCCATACTCCCTTTACGGCGACCCCCAAACGGTCGCCTTTTTTGTGCCTGCGTCCTTCCTGCCGGTCGGAGTCCCCGGGCACTCGCCTTCAAAGCCCGAAAAAACGCCGCGCCGTCGCCGTCGTCGTCGTCGCGATTTCCTCGACGCTCACCCCAAAAACTCCCGCAGCAAACTCCGCGGTGTTGCGCAAATACGCCGGCTCATTGGGCTTCCCCCGGTGCGGTATCGGCGTCAGGTACGGCGCATCAGTCTCAAGCATCAAGCGCCCTAAGCCCTGCGCCAGCGCCGCCGCTCGCACGTTGTTCGCCGAGTTGTAAGTTAAGACCCCCGTAAACGATCCATAGCCGCCACGCCGCTGCAACTCGGCCATCTCTGCGACTCCTTCCGTGAAGCAGTGAAACACCACCCGCTCCCACGCGACCCCACTCGCATCTATCAACTCCACGCACTCCTGAAACGCCCCGCGCGAATGCACGACCAGCGGACAACTCCGCCTCCGCGCGATCTCCAACTGCGCGATAAACGCCGCCTGCTGCCACGCAAAAATCTCCGCCGCTTTCGCCCTATCCTCCTTCGGCAGATGAAATCGGTCCAAGCCGCACTCACCGAGCCCGACCGGTAGAGAGGTCACTGCACCGTCGGTCCAAAACGCCTCGATCTGAGCCACCGCTGCCGCCCAGTTGGCCTCCACCGCGCACGGATGCAGCCCGACGGTATAATGTACGCGGCCGAGATGGTCCGCCGCCAATTTCCGATAAAGCGCCCAATCCTCCGGCGAGGTCCCAATCGCGATCATCTCGGCGACCCCCGCCGCCGCCGCACGTTCCAGCACAGCGGCAACCTCGCCGCGTTCGGCGAACGATTCCAGATGCGTGTGCGAGTCGATCAAGTTCATGTTAAGAAAAAATACCGACCCGCATCACACGTGGTCCCCGTTGCGCAGCCGGGCCAAAGCTTATTCAAGCTCAGACTTTTGCCGCATTATCGCAGACGTAGTGAACCATATTGCGCCGGTGATTGTACGAGCGCAGCGCCGCGTCCTTGGCGGTATCGCGCGACTTCACCAAGTGCCGCGTGGCCGCCATGGCCGCCGCCTCTTCGGCCGCGGCGAGCGCCGAGACGCAGATCATGGCCTCCGCGCGCGCATCGAGCCGACTCACAGGAAATAATGTGTGCGTGGCGAGCCAGCGAACGGTGGATTGCAGCGGATTCATAACGATTGAACAGGGACTATGACAGTTACTTCCATCCGCGCAAGCCGCCGCAAATTCCTCCGCTCTGTCCGCAAGGGCCACCAATCATACAAATAAATCTCCAAAGGCCGCCACATCGCGACCCAACCCATAATCAGCAACCCCTCGCGTACGACCCGCTCCACCGTGCCCATCGAAATAAATTTCACGAGCTCTGATCCCGCCAAACACGCCGACATAAACAACACTCCTACCAACAGACTCAAACGCCCGCGCCACAACAGTTGCGAGAACTCCCGCTGTTTATGCTCCGCGCGATGATGAAAATAACTGCGCACCGCTTCGCTCACATCGAGCGTCGAGGCCGGCGCCGTCGTCAAATGAATCACCAACTTCAGCTCGTAGTGCATCGGTATTTCCGCCGCCCAGCTGACGATAAATTCCTCGGCGTTGGCATCCAGGTCGCGCTCTAGAAATGGCGAAGGATCCAGCGAATTAAACAGCTGCGCGATCTCACGCATCCGCAATTCGATCACCTTGGGCTCGGAGGTGATCATGACAAGAGTAACGCCGCGCTCCAACGACCCTGGTCAAAACCCACCAACCCGACCTGATCCGGCGCGCGCCAGAGAAACGGACGCTTCACGAGATTACCATTGCCTGCGAGTAACGCCAGCGCGGCCACCTCGGTCATCGCCGACAACTTCGCCCCGAGTCCCTGCGCTCGGTAATCCAAACCGGAAGTATTAAAAAGTTTCCGCAATTGCCCTCCCTGCGCCGCCAACATCGCCTTTAACTCCGCCACACTCGGTGGCCTCTCGCGGATCGGTTTCTCCACAAAATCCAATCCTTGCGCCCGCAACCATTTTACCGCTCGGCGGCAACTATCGCAGTTCGCGTAGGTATAAACAGTGATTATGCTCATGATTCGGTGCGCGTTTAAACGTTAACAACTCGCGTTCCAGTACCATGCACCGTCAGGCGCCCCCAGGCAACCCTAGCCTGCGCTGCGGCGGTTGACGCCGCGCCGCGCCAGATTTCATCCTGAACTCTAATGGCCCCGATTCTCGCAGTCTCCAGCCTCCGCGTCACCCGCGGCGACAACGTCATTCTCCACGGCCTCGATTGGTGTGTTCGGAGCGGCGAACACTGGGTGATTCTCGGCGGTAACGGCTGCGGCAAGACCACGCTCCTGAAAGCGCTTCTCGGCTACCTCTCGCCTAGCTCCGGTGACATCACTCTCCTCGGCCAGCGCTACGGCGAAGCCGACTGGCGCGAGCTCCGCCTCAAAATCGGCATCGTCACCAGCGCTCTCCAAGCCAGCGTGCCCGCAGCCGAGCCCACCATCGAAACGGTCATCAGCGGCCGCTACGCCCAACTCGATCTCTGGCTCACGCCTACGCGCGCCGACATCGTCGCGGCAAAAAAACTTCTCCGCTCGCTCGGCGCCCTCCGCCTCGTCAACCGCGAGTGGCAATTCCTCTCCCAAGGCGAACGTCAACGCGTCCTCATCGCCCGCGCCCTCATGGCCCGCCCGCGCCTTTTGATCCTCGACGAGCCGTGTGCCGGCCTCGATCCCGTAGCCCGCGAAGATTTTTTGCGTTTTCTCGATCGACTCGCGCGCAAAAAAAACACCCCGGCCCTCGTCCTCGTCACGCACCACGTCGAGGAAATCCTGCCGTGTTTCACTCACGCACTGCTGATGCGAGCGGGTCAGGTCGTCGCATCCGGCGCGCGCGCCCGAACGCTTACAGCATCGCAACTCTCCGCCACCTTCGCCGCGCCGCTACGTCTAACCCGACGCTGGGGCCGCTACGTCCTACGCTTCGGCAAGCGCGACTAACATTTCAGTCAGACACCCACACTTACCACATCACCTACCGCAATCGGCAATGAGTCGTGAGGAGTACCAGCAAATTCAAAAAGGGCATGGTAAATCGCTTGAATCAAAAGGTCTAAAAATTAGCTCGGCTCAAAAAAAACGCCACTCGGCCCTAGGCAAATAACGGCCGCACCGCCTGGCCCTTGCCATCGGCGGTCACGTAAAACGGCCGCTTCTCCACGTCGTAACCGTGATTCGCCGGGATCCCAACCGCGCGATATATCGAAGCGTGCAAATCACTCATCGTGACCGGATCTTTGATCGTCTTGCACGGACGCTCGTCGGCCGTCACCCCGTGGACGTAGCCGCGCTTCATGCCTCCACCAAACATCAACACGCTGCCAGCCGCCGTGAAATGACGGTGCATACCGTAGAATTTTGCGTCGTTGAGCACCGCGGGCACCGGCACTTGGTCTTTCACGATTTTCTCCGGTTTGCCCTCAAGCATCATGTCGCGACTGAACTCGCTCGCGATCACAATTAAGGTGCGATCCAACATTCCGCGTTCCTCAAGATCGAGTACGAGTTGAGCGATGGGCGCGTCGATCATCTGCTTCATACCGACGAGCCGCGCGTGCCCGTTCTCGTGCGTGTCCCAATTAAGAAAGGGAATATACTCCGTAGTCACCTCGATGAAACGCGCGCCCGATTCACAGAGTCGCCGCGCGAGCAAACAACCCAGACCAAACCGCCCAATCATACTCTCTTCGTATTTTGCGCCGAAACGATCGCGCGGCGCGTCGAACCGCATGCCGGGCTCAAAGCTGGGAAAATATTTCCGCGTTCGCTCCAACGGCTCAAGCGAGAGATCAAACGCCTTCGCCGCTGGCGAACTGAGCAGACGGTGCGCGTTGTCCATCGAACGCAGGAGCGAATCTTTTTGATAGCCGCTGCCTTCGCGCCCAATCGGACTGGCCGCGAGCAGTTCACGATAAAATTTCTCCCGATTAGCAAAACGACCCGGGCTCATTCCCGCCGGCGGCCTCACCGCATCCGCCGCTTGCTCGGGGAAAGCAACGTTGAACGGGCCGTACTCGCTCCCGAGAAATCCCGCCGTCGTGAACGCCTTCAACTCCTCGCCTTCACCGAGATCGAAACGTTGGCCGATGTTGATAAACGCCGGCATCGCCGGATCGAGCGGTCCGAGCGTGCGCGCGATCCAAGAGCCGATGTGCGGCGCCGCGACCGTCTGGGGCGGCACGTAGCCTGTGTGCCAATTGAATTGATGCCGCGAGTGAAGAATAAAGCCGAGGTCCGCCGCCTGCATGCCGCGAATCAACGTCCCGCGATCCATCACTTGAGCAAGATGTTCGAGCCCCGCCGAAAAATGCACCCCGTCGACGTTTGTCGGGATGGAGGGAAACGTGCTCAATACTTCGTTCGGATCGAGTCCCGGCGCGTAGGGCGTGTAGCGCTTAGGATCAAACGTCTCGGTGTGCGCCATTCCGCCTGCCATCCACAGCACAATCACGCGATCGGCTGTCGGCGCGATTTTTTCCAATTCCCCAGCCGCGAAAAGCGAACGCGGCGCACCGGCCGCGAGTGCCGCGAGCGTAGCGGTTGACGCCGATTTGAGAAAATCACGACGCGACCACAAATCGGGCCGAGCCTGACGGGCGGTGTGTTGGGCAACGAGACGAGAGAGATTCATGGCAGGAGCACGCGGGTGAAATCGAGACTCAGTAGATCAGTTGAAATTCAGGTAACATCGCCAGCGCCCAGAGCAGATCTTGCACGCCCTCGGCTTGAACCGGCGAACCCAAGAGCTGCGTCGCAAACGCGAGTTCGGCCGGCGTCGGGCCACGGCTGAGAGCTTGATGATACAGCGTCGTCGCGAGCTGCGCGGGGTCTTTCGGCGCGGTCACCAGGATTTTTTCAACCCCTGTTTTCAAAGCCGCGGCGAGCGTCGCGCCATTAGTCAATTCGAGCGCTTGCAACGTCGTCGCCGTGCCTTGGCGCACGGTCACGACTTGCTCACGATTGGGCCGACCCAGCGCCAACATCAAAGGATCCGCCGCCAACAATGACGCGCGCTGCACAGGTAATTTTTCCGGCATCGCCGCCGCGAGTTCCATGAAACTCGTCCCGTGTTTCCAAGGTGCGAGTTCAACACCACCGAGTTCAAAAACCGGCCCCACGTCGGTCGTCCACGTCGCATCGGAAACAAAATCCATGACCTGGCCCTCCGCCCTAACGCGGGCGTAGAGGATGAGTCCGGCTGAGGTGTTGGCCTCGGGCGGAAATTCAAGTTGCGGCGCTTTGGGATCAAAAGGTAAGGCTTTGCCATTCGGCCCAATGACCGCGGGCGGAATCGGCGTAGCGCCTTCAGGCGTAAGATTGATCGCCATGATACTCAGCGTATTCACACCCACTTTAAATTTTCCCCGCATATCGATCAGATCCGGCCCAGCGCTTGTCCGTTTCGAGGAGGCTCCGTAAGCTTGGCCGTTGATCGTGATTGTATAACTGTTATCAGCGGCGATTGCGATGAACGCCTCCGTTGGTAGTGTCGCAAGCGTCACTTCGCGTTTGAACACCACTGCCGCTGGCTTCGTCTTGGTGGCCGCCTGGGTATTAGTCCATATCCACTTGGGCTGGAGCGGTAAAGTTACTGAAGCCAATTGCTTCAACGCGATTTCGCGATTCAACCGCGCATCGGCTTTGGCTGCATGCTCTGAACCGCTGAGCGTAAGCAATGCATCAGAAAATTGCTCAGCGCTTAGTCGACGCACGCCTGGACCACGAAACACGTAATGCTCCTCGGTCTCGCCGACGTTGACCACCGGCAACTGGTAGGCGCGCGAAGTAAGAATGCGCGTGATGGTGTGCTTAAGATCGTAGCCGTGCGCCACGAGATCCTCCGCGAGCCAATCCATGAGCTCGGGCGACCAAGCAGGTTTATCCATTTCATCGACGGGCTCGACGAGACCGTAGCCCATAAAACGTTGCCAAAGGCGGTTCACGATTGTGCGCGGCAAGCGACCGTTCGAGCGCCCGGTGATGATCTCCGCGAGTTGTCGTTTGCGGGTAGCTGGGTCCGCTTTGCCGTCGATCAACCCAAGTTCACCGTACAGAAATTTCACCTGTCCGATGTGGCCCGTGGGTTTATCGCACTCGGCGATTTCGAGTGGTCCATCCGCGTAGACACTCGCAAGACCGTAAGCGTCCTTGAGGGTATATTCGTTAATAAAACTATCGTGGCAGGAAGCGCATTTGAGATTCACGCCAAGAAACACCTGTGCAACGCCCTGTGCTGCCTGCATCGGCGGCACCATACTAGCGTTGACCGCGCCACGCCAAAGAATGCCGTTGGTAAAACCCTCGGCTTCCGCGCCGGGATTAATGAGCTGAGCAACGAATTGGTCATACGGCAAATTTCGTGCAAGCGCCGTATAAAGCCAGGAGGTGATTGGCTTGCGCCCACCGTCTATGTAGCCGGTGCCCTTGTAATCATTGCGTAACAAATCATTCCAAAACGTCAGCCAATGCTCCGCGTAAGCCTGGCGATTTTCGATCAGCCGCGCCACGAGACGTTCGCGTTTGTTCGCAGCCCCATCGGCGACAAAAACCTCCAACTCCGCCGGCGGCGGCAAGAGCCCGATGGTATCAAGCCACACGCGCCGCGCATAAGTACGATCATCGACGAGCAGCGGCCAAGTCACGCCCTGTTGCGCCATGCTCGCTCCGACAAATCCATCCACGGGATTTGCCACTGCAGCCGCAACCTCCAAGCTCACCAATTCCCGCGGTCGTAGATTCGACGGCTCGTGTTTGGCGAAATTAATTTCCTGCGGCCAGGCCATGCCTTGATCGATCCAGGCGCTAAAGATCGCCACTTGTTGCGGCGTGAGTTTTTTACCTTTTTTCGGCATCACCGTCTCCGCATCCAGACTCGTGATGAGTTTAATCACCGGGCTTTCGACGCTGCGGCCTACCACCGCCGCAACTCCATTTTCGCCGCCATCGAGAAAATCAGCCCGTGTTTCCAAGCTGAAGCCGCCCTTTTCCTTACCGCGCGCGTGGCATTGCACGCAGCTCGCCTCAAAAATCGGCTGGATATCCCGTGCGAACTGCACCGGCTCAGCAGCGGCCAGAGGTGTGGAGAAACTTAGGGTGTAGAACAAAATGGCGACAGCAGCGCCAAGCAGATTGGAAAAGGGGTAAAGCATCTGGCGGGAAAATCGTATTAGATTAAACTAAGACGGGGAAAAATCGCAACGTCGGGATATTAACGTTGGATGAATTTATCCAACGCGCCGAAGTTTTTGAGTGGCCCGCTTTTTTTATCCGGCATTTTAACTGTCGCCAACGGCGCAACCGGCGCAGGCGCAGGAGGTTTTGCTGCCACCGGTTTAGGCGGCACCTCGGACTTCGTTTCCACGCCGCCCATTTTCCCAAAACTGGCCAGCCAGCGATCCAATTTCACCGCCGAAATCGGCTCCGCCGTCCCTAGTTCCTGCGCAAAAAGACTCACACGAAATTCTTCCAACCACCACCGGAACGCTACGCCGTCCTCACGGTCTCTCAGCTTCACCGCTGCCGCTACGTAAGGCGCCAACTGGCGCGCCCGCTCGGTATCTTTAACCGTATTTTGCCGCCAACGATCCGCGCGTTGCTTCATGGCTTTGAGATAACGCGGAAAATGTGCGAGCTGCGCATATGGCGTCGCCCGAACAAAATCCGCAGGTAACAACGCCGCCAAATCTCCCGCCAGTCCAGCATACGGCGTCGCGTGCACTTCGAGCGCTAGCCGCAACGTCAGAATCTCTCGCAACTGCTCGACATACCGCGGCACCAGCCCACGCAAATCTGCTTTAGCCCGATCCACCGCTGCGCCAAACACTGTCGCCGTAAGCGCACTCACGCGTTTTGCATCGCATACCCAAGCCCGAATCGAACCTAGCGCGTGCACTTGTAAATCCGCTAGCGGTACCAGCGTCGCCAACAGAGCACCAAGCTCGCGCAACGCCTTCAAGTCACGCTCCAGCCAACCCAATTCGTAGCGAACGCTAGATTCCAATAACGCCGACAGTCCACGCGCCGTCGCAGTCTGCGCTTCTTCCGGCGTTCGCGCGAGCCTCAACGCCACGCCGCCATTTTCCACCACCATTGCGGGAAACGCTTCGACGGGCACACCCGCCTGCTCGCTCACGCGCACGCGCGCTGGAATATCGCCAAAGCTCCACGTCGTTTGCGGCGATTTTTCCCACTGAGCGCGGGCGCGCCGCCACACTTCGGGCTCGGCCTTCGCTACTGCGACCGTCGCCTCGCGGCCTCGCTGCTGCAGCGCCGCTTGGATCTGCACCAGCTCACGGCTCGCGCAGAGCTCGACGCCATTATCATTCACAACGCGCACACGTACGCGGAAATGGTCAGGCAAGGGTTTATCATCCCAAATTTTGCCCTGCACCCCAAGCCGGAAGCGTTCACGCAACTCTGCCGCCAAGGCCTCGGTCAACGTCTCGCGTCGGTCCGTGAGCCGGTCGCGCGCCGCAACCCAGCCCGCAAATTTTTTTGCGTTTTCATTTAACGGCACAAATGCGCGTCGCAATTCCTTAGGCAAAGCCCTTAGGTAATGCTCCACCTTCGCCTCGAGATGTCCAGGCACCGCCCAGTCGAGCGCGGCAGCTGTAAGCGTCGCAGCGTCGCGCACATTGACGTCGAGCGTCACGCCGTCATCCGCCTGTCCCGGTTTATACGAGTACGCGAGCGGCAAGGCTGAATTCGCTAAGGGCAGCGCTTCAGGAAACGCCACCGCGTCGTGTTGCAGCGTCTCAGGATCGCGCAAATCCTCGGGCTCGAGCATGAGGAAATCTGGCTCAGCACCCCGACGTTCACGCACGAGATCAACCAACTCCGCGACCGAGGAAATGTGCTCCGGATTTTCCTCCGGGATGAGACGCGCCAGGTAGAAACGATAAATCGCCTCGTCGAGATTGAGATAACCCGTGTCGCGTGTACGCGTGAGCGCGTTTTCGATTTTCGCCCGCACGGCACGGTTATGCAGCAGACAATCGAGCGGGAAAACAACGGTATCATTCACAAGCGCTTCGCGGATGAAGATTTCCGTCGCATGCACGGGATTGATTTTCCCATAACCCACGGCGCGGCTTTCGAGTTCGAGGCCGTAAAGTCGAGTGCGTTGCTTCACCATGACGCGTCCCGCCTCCTCGTTCCAAAACGGTTCGCTATGCGACACGCGCACCACGTGCGCTCCGAGGTCAAGCGCCCACAGCGGATCCAGTCGCGCGCAGGTGCGCGCGTACAGCCGCGTCGTCTCCATCATCTCCGCCGCCATAATCCAGCGCGGTGTCTTCGGGCTTTTCTTGGGCGCCGCCGCGGGATCGGGTTTACCGCGCTTGGGTTCTTCGCGCCGAAACAAAACCGAGCCGGGAAACAAGCCCACGCGGCGGTCATTGGTGGCTTTATAACCGCCATTGTCCTCGTCGAGTTGCGCGATGTTGCCGAGCAAGCCGGAGAGAACACTACGGTGAATCGCGCGATATCCGGGCGTCCCGAATGCGAGCGGCTGATCCGGATTTCGCTCCGCGTGTTCACTCGTGCCGTCGTAAATTGAAGACATTCGAAAAGCCTCACGCTCACGCAAAGTATCAAGCAATTGCGCGTGCACGTCACGCCACTCACGCAAGCGCGTGTAACTCAAAAAATGATCGCGGCAAAACCGACGCAACTTCGCCTGCGTGAGCCTCTCAAACTCGTCGTGAAACGCCTCCCAGATATTTAGGAGCGTAAGAAAATCTGAATCCGGATGTGCAAAGCGCCGGTGGGCAGCATCGGCGGCTTGTTGTTTGTCCATCGGACGGTCACGCGGGTCTTGAATGCTCAGGCCGGCCGCGATGACGAGGACTTCGCGTAAGGCTTTCTCCGTGCGCGCCTGCAAGATCATGCGCCCGACGGTCGGGTCGACCGGCAACCGCGCGAGTTCGCGCCCGACAGGCGTCAGAGGTCGCACAAGATCACCGGTTTCTTCCGTGGCTAGCGCGCCGATTTCCTCAAGCAGCAGGTAACCCGAGCGAATGGATTTAGGCGCTGGCGGATTAATAAAGGGAAAGCGCTCGATGTCGCCGAGCCCGAAAGCCTTCAGCCGTAAAATGACGTCCGCCAAATTTGCGCGGCGAATTTCCGGTTCGGTAAAGCGCGGGCGCTCGAGAAAATCTTTTTCCGAATAGAGCCGAATGCACACGCCCTCGGCGACACGGCCGCTACGGCCTTTGCGTTGATCGGCACTAGACTGGGAAATCGGCTCGATGGGCAAACGCCGCGTGCGCGCTGCAGCCGTGTAGCGGCTCACCCGCGCCAGACCGGTATCGACTACAAAACGGATGCCTGGGATCGTGAGTGATGTTTCCGCGATGTTGGTCGCGAGCACGACTTTGCGGCGCTGCGTCGGAGCAAAGACGCGCTGTTGTTCAACATTGGAGAGTCGGCCGAAGAGCGGCACAATCTCACAATCGCGCAAACGCCGGCCTTCGAGCAGATCGCCGACTTCGCGGATGTCGCGCTCGCTCGGCAAAAATACCAATACGTCGCCGCGTTCGCTTTCGTGCGCGATGCGTTCCACGGCTTCTACGGCGCCGTCGATATAGTGCAGCGCCTCGGCCTTGGCGGAGGCGACGGCGACTGCGTCGGATTTCTCCTCATTCTCGTCGTTTTCGTCGTAGTCGGAGCCGAGCCCGTCGAGCGGCGCGTAGATGACCTCGACCGGATAGGTGCGCCCTTCGACCTTAATAATGGGGGCGCCGTCGAATGCCGCACTAAACGCCTCAGTGTCGATCGTCGCAGAAGTGATGATAATTTTCAGCTCGGGCCGCTTGAAACGTAGCGTGCGAAGATGGCCGAGTAGAAAATCGATATTGAGCGAACGTTCATGGGCTTCGTCGATAATGACCGTGTCGTAGTCGCGCAGCAAAGGATCACCTTGGACCTCGGCCAGCAACATACCGTCGGTAAGAAATTTGATTACGGTCGCCGGCGTGGTCTGGTCGCTGAAACGGATTTTACAGCCGACCTCGCGGCCCCATTCGACGTTTAATTCCTCCGCAACGCGGCGAGAGATCGAAAGCGCGGCCACACGGCGCGGTTGCGTGCACGCAATACGGCCACGTTGGCCGCGGCCAGCGGCGAGACACATTTTTGGAATCTGCGTCGTCTTACCGGAACCTGTTTCACCGGCGAGAATCACGACCTGATTTTCGGCGATGGCCGCGGTGATTTCGTCCGCGCGCACGCTAATCGGTAGCTCGGGCGGGAACTCGATGCGAAAGGGGAACGGGCGTTGTGATTCGGAAGCGGCCAAGGAAAGAGGCTTGAGATTCGGGCTCCGCGCGGGAATGACAACTCTCCATGCGTGCGCCGCCCTTGCTTCCTGAAGAGACTTTATACCGTGTAATCCGGTTCGCCCGCTTCAACGGCATCAGCGAACTCGTGGTGGCGGGCGTTTTCGGCCTAATCTGCGCGGCGAGCAAAGACGTTCCAGGCGCGGCCATCGGCGTGCTGGTAGCTGGAGCGGGGGCGTTGGAATTGCACGGCGTGGGCTTATTGCGCTTCGGCGATAAACGCGGCGTCTCGTGGCTCATCGGCAGTCAGTTGTATCTTCTCGTGATCGTGCTGGCCTACGTCGGCTATCGCTCGCAGCACCTCGACCTCGAATCCGTGCGCATGGTCATATCCTCAGATCAGCGCGAGACGATCGCCGCCGCCGGCATAGATGAAAACCAATTTTTACGGATCATCGCGAACGTCTCCAACGCGGTTTTTGGAGTGATCGCATTCTTTTATCAGGGCGGAATGGCTTTATATTATCACCGTCGCCGCGCGCCCATAGAGGCGGCGCTTGAGCTGGATCACGTTGACGAGGCCGACGACGCGTAGACGGACTTGCGAAAACTGCCGCACGCATCACGTTTTCCGCCATGTCGAAGGCACGCTACATCGAGGCGAAACAAAAATGGGCCGAGAAACAAAAGGCCCGCGGGGTCACGGCGCGCGCTGAGGCCTCGCAAGAGCGCCTGCCGCCTGGCCAGAAACTCACCGATGGTTTTCCGGTGCTCGATCTCGGTGTGCAACCCGCGATCACGACCGCCGATTGGTCCCTCACGCTCGACGGCTTGGTGGAAAAACCGGTCGCACTGAACTGGGAAAATTTTCACGCCCTCCCGCAGGTTGAGGATGTGAGCGACTTCCACTGCGTCACGACGTGGAGCAAATACGATTGCCGCTGGGGCGGGGTCGCGTTCACGACGCTGTACGAGCTCGCGCAGCCGAAGCCGGAGGCACAGTTCGTGTATTTTACAAGCTACGACGGCTACTCGACCAATCTGCCGCTCGCGGTGTGTTTGGACGACGATGTGCTAGTCGCGACGTTGTTTAACGGTGCGCCACTGGCGCGCGAACACGGTGGCTTGGCTCGCGTGATCGTGCCCAAGCTTTACGCGTGGAAAGGCGCAAAGTTCATCAAAGGCATCTCCTTTCTTGCCGAGGATAAACTCGGCTTCTGGGAAGTGCGCGGCTACTCCAACGGAGCCGATCCTTGGACCGAAGACCGCTACGCCTGAACGCCCCGAGTAGCCGCGCAGTTAATCAGGCCTTAAAATCGGTCGCACCGAAACCTTCGGCCGCCTTCTTGTCGTCGAATTCGCCTTCCCAACGGGCG
>RGAX01000056.1 GCA_009919985.1 Opitutaceae bacterium | reverse complement strand
ATCCAGTACATGGTGGCGGTGCCGATCCTCTTCGGCCGGCTCACGGCCGGCGACTACGAGGACTCGATCGCCAAGGACCCGCGGATCGACGTCCTGCGCGACAAATGAAAAGCGGGGGCCATGTCGAAAGACAACCAGATTGCCGGCACGTACCAGGTGTCCCCCGCTGCCGGCTATGCCGGTGACGTGGCGCCGGCGATGGCCTGGAAAATTCTCGGAGATCTGAATGGCGCGGTGCTGGTCGATGTTCGGACGCGACCCGAATGGAGCTACGTCGGCTTGCCCGATCTCGAAGCGCAGGGTGTTGGGCAGTTGATCGTCTTTGAACACTATCGCGCCGAAAAGTCCGTTACCAACAAATGCGCCTTCGAAGTAATCTTCCGGCATCCGCTCCCAAACAAGATCGTGTTGCCCGAGATATTTCGGCCAATCCACCTGTAGGCTTACCTGCGGATTCGTGGCGCCCGCGAGCGTCCACAATGTGGCAAACCAAAATAGACCGAAACGCACGAGCGGGAGCGCGGCAGGATAAAAAAGACGCATCGCATCTCTATGTTGATTTAACCGCTGCGCCGCAAGCCGGCTGCACTCTGTTTTAAAAACCAAGCGGACATGAATGCGCGTAAGCTGAGATAACGCCTACGCCATACGGGTGAAACCCTCGAGGATTAGCTGCAGGAGCGCGTCGGCTCAGTCCACGAAGATTTCACAGACCGACCAAGGTGTGTCTTTGCGCGCGGCGACGTTTTTGATGATCACGTAACGACCGTGCGTACCAACGGGTAGATCGATCACGGTCTTGTTAGTTTGGCCAACACCGCTCGCAACGACTTTCCCGGGCACCACGACATCATCCGTCACGTAAACTTCGTATTTTTCGGGAAACTCCGCGCCGCGTCCCGTTTGGTCCAGCGTGATCCGACGCAGCGGCCGCGAGAGAATGAAATCAATTTCCACCCATTCGTCACCTTCAACGGGCACGGTCCAGCGATTACCCGTATTTCCATCCATGAGGTTTTTTATGTCCGCCATTGTCGAGGCACGCAGCTTGGCCGGACCCGCCTGATTGGCACGAATCACAGCGGCGCTTTCGCCGGCAGCCGCACCAACATCCGCATCATTTTGCAATTTCTCGACCAGTGCCAGGGCCGGCGCATTAGCCGCCCGCTTCAACAACCCAATCAAAGCCAACCGCGATTCCACTGACGCGCTGACCGCCAGCAGTCGCGCAATGAGCGCGGTAGCGTCGGCGTTCCAAGGGGCCCGATTACGCTCGAAAGCGGCGATCACGCCCGTGACTGCGCTCGCGCGTACGGTGGGCAGGCTCGTGCGCTCAGCGACACTCACGAGCACCGCAATCGCGGTGTCATCGCTCCAGCGCACGAGGGCGGATGTCGCAGCTTCCGATAATTTAAGATCAGCACTCAACGCTAGTTTACCGCAACGTGATGTTCACGAGCGCGCGCAAAGCGCGGGCTTGCTCATTGGCATCCGTAGCGGTGATGGCCCAATCGAGGACAATTTTATTGTCCGCTGGCGGAGCGAGTTCACCGAGCGCGGAGACCGCGGCGGCCCGTACCGTAACGTCGGAATCGCTCCGAAGTTTGAGCAAGAGCGGCAACCCTTCATTAAGTCCGCGTAGAGCGATTTGCTCGATGAAGACGACACGCAAAATGGTCTCACCGCGTTCGGCGCCGCTTAGAATAGCTGCGTTCAACGCGGGACCATTAAGGCGCGCGAGGCTAGCCTTGGCGGTTTTGCTTTCGGCGGTCGCGTTACCCGCTGCAATCTTAGTGAGGGCGGTCATGGTCTCGATGGTGCCCGGTAAAAATCCTAAGGCCTCGAGCGCCGTCATGCGCACCTTGGCGTCTTCGTGCGCACTCGCTTTGAGGACGGCCGACGTGGCTGCTGCGTCGCCGCGACGCGCCATGGCCGCGATGACCGCAGCCTGCGTGAACGCATCCCAAGTGGAAAGTTTAGCCGCGAGCGCCGGAATGATTTGGGGTGCGCGCGAGGCATAAATGGATTCGAGGGCGACCTGTTTCGCGGCCGTGTCGTTGCCTTCGAGCACCTCCAGAGTGGTCGCGATCGAAGGATCGAGTTGAAGCAAGAGCCGGAGCGCTGCGATGCGATGCACAGGATCAGCTGCGCGTCCACGTAGATCCGCCAATACCGCCAGCGCGCTACCGGCGGCCAGACGCGGAGCGAGTGCGAGTTTGGCTGCCGCGACTGCGGCAGGGCTGGGCTCGGGCACGGCCAGTAATACAGCCGCCGCGCTATAATCAGTGATGAGTCCCAGGGCGCGGGCGGCAGCCGCGGCGGTCGCCGGATCGTTGTCGGCCAGTAATTTGGCGAGCGCCGGTACGGCGGCGACAATTTGCCTGCGAGCAATAGAATCGATCAGCGCGATTCGCGTGCGCGCCGTGGTTTGATGGAGGGCTTTGAGAAAAAGCGTATCGATCACCGCACCGGGCGCAGGTTCGAGAGCGAGTCGGGCGAGATCAGAATCGCGTTCATCGGCGAGCATTACTGGGAGCGGTTTGAGGTCCGCGGCGGTGAGTTTTTCCGGAGAAAGGCCGAGAACCCAACCGAGGCGTTGGCAAAGAACCTGGCGCGCGGCGAATGTCGTATCGCTTGCACGCAGACCGGCGAGGATACGTTGCTCGAGCGCAGCGAGCTTAGCGGGGTCGGTGCCGGCGGCGTAGAGCCCACGGTCGAGCACCTCTACGGCCAGCGGGCTGCCGGAGTAATCGAGCTGGGAAAGCGTAGGCTCAGCCGCGAAGCACGCATGAGCTATCAGCGTGAAAACGAACCCAGCGGTGAAAAAGGTAGGGCGCAACATGGCAGTAGTTTTTTGGGTTAAAGGACGTAGCCGGCGCGACGGGGGCGATCGAGTAGGCGGGCTGCCACGGGATCGCCAATGATTTCCTCTTTAACGGGATCCCAGCGAATGGCGCGACGCACTTGGGCCGCGATTACATTAAGGTGACAGACCGTGGCGCTACGGTGGCCGATTTCGACGTCGGAGATGGGTCGCTGGCGGGAGCGGATGCAGTTGAAGAAATCGGTATGATGTTCCTCGCTGGCGTACAGGTGAATGTCTTCACCGCGGAGCGGACGCGCGATAAGTTCAGCTGGGTCGGAGCCAAAAAGGTCGTTACGCGAGACCCAGACGGTGCCTTTGGTGCCCCGGAATTCAATCATGCCACGCAATCCGGGTTCACCGTCGTAGCGCTCGACCCGGACGCCATTAGCGTAGACGTGCGTCTGATATTTGCAGCCTTCGTGACCGATGGGAATAAATTCAACGGGACCGGAGTGATCCATACCGAGGGCGTTTTGGATAATGTCGAAGTGATGCGCACCCCAGTCGCCGTTTTTGCGCCCACCGTATTCAAGAAAGCAGCGCCAGCCGCCGCCGTAATCGCCTTTGACGCGCAACGCGTTGTAGGGGCGCCAAGGTGTGGGCCCAAGCCAACGCTCATAGTTGAAATCAGCCGGAACGGGCTCTTCGGGTAGTTGCGCTGCGGGAGCGAACTCGCCGAGCCGCGTGCGGATCAATTTGATGTCGCCGATCCAGCCATTGCGCACGATCTCGGCAGCTTTGCGGAAGGATTTATTGGAGCGTTGCTGCGTGCCAGTCTGGAAAACTCGGCCGTGGTGCCGAGCGGTCTCAACGAGCACGCGGCCTTCGCGGACGGTCAGTGTCTGTGGTTTTTCGCAGTAAACATCTTTACCGGCTTTCATCGCGGCATTAGCCACAGCGGCGTGCCAGTGATCGGGCGTGCAGACAAACACAGCGTCGATATCGGTGCGCGCGAGCAACTCTTCATGGGTTGCATAAATATCGGGGCCACTCGAGGGCGTGCCGCTATCCTTCAATTTCCCGTACGCGGCGCCGACCCGAGCTCGCATTTTTTCGGCTTTGCTACGCATGACGTCGCACGTCGCAACGATCTGACAATCCTCGGGTCGACCAAGAAGAACACCCACGTGGGCGTTACAGATCAGGCCATTGCCGACAAGGCCGAGCGTGATTCGATTACTTGGGGCACCTTGACCGAACAAGGATGCCGGGAAAAAATTAGGCGCAGCGGCGTAGGCGATAATACTAGCCAGACCGCGCTTGAGGACCGTGCGACGCGTGAGGGGAACGTTCTTCATGATTGGGGAGAAACAGGGGCTGAGATTAAGGGGTGCTAACTCAAACCTAGATTGGGGTCACCCTTTGGCTATCGAAGGGTATATCGACAGATTTACCTGATTAAGTCTCTTGCCCAGCTAAAAGCTATCACCTCGGCCGAAAACCTACCCCGCTAGGGGTTTATCCTTAAACCCGCGCGCAATCGTCGCTTGAAACCCGATTCAGCGCGCTAACGATTTTGCGTGTTGCGTGTGCTTTTGCTCGAGGCTGCCGCAAACCAATTCGCAGAGCGTGAAAATGGACTTGTCCCCGATTCCATAAAAAACCTGCAGGCCCACCTTTCGCCGCGTCAGCACCCCTGCGTCCATCAAAGTCTGAAGATGGCGAGAGACATTAGCCTGCGTGCCTCCGCTCAAATCCACGAGCTGGCCAACACTCAACTCGCCGTCGAACAACGCGTGTAAGAGCCGCAACCGCATCGGTTCCGCCAACGCCGCAAAGCGGCGCGCGACCAGCCCTAACGCTGCATCCGTCATCACTCGTGGTTTCTTTGCCATGATCCAAGTCGATCACGCCCTTGACACAATTTCAAGTATATGCACATATAATCATACACTTAAATAAAAGCCCTGTTTCGTACTCTTTAAACTTAATATGAAAACCGAATCGTTTATCCGCATCCTCGCCGGCGTCATGATTTTACTCAGCGTCGCACTCTCCCAGTTTATCGACGTCCGCTGGCTGTGGTTCACCTGCTTCATCGGGCTTAACCTTATTCAATCTGCTATAACTGGGTTCTGTCCGCCAACCTATGTTCTCGGCAAACTCGGCTGGATAACTCCTGACGGCCGTATTCACTTCGGCGGCGCCAGTCGTAACGCATAAAAATTACCGCCATGCGCCTGCTCCCGCTTCTTATCACTAGCCTCGCCTTCGCAGTTGTCGGCTGCAGCCGACATAACGCCTCTGCGCCAGCATCCGCCCGGGCTACGATAAAGGTACGCACGATTCGCATCGAAAGCATTGAGCTTCCCCTTACCCAAGCGCTTCCCGCCACCGTTCACCCGCTCGAGAGCGCCACCCTCGCCGCCCGCGTCATGGGCAGCGTTAACGGAGCTGACTTCACCGTCGGTCAATCCGTCAAGGTCGGCGAACTCCTGCTCACGCTCAATGCCGGCGAGCTTCCTGCGCGTCTCGATCAAGCGCGCGCCGCGCTCGCCCAAGCGGAACGCGAAGCCATCCGCGAAGCGGCCCTCGTCCGTCAAAACGCCACAGCAGCGGATAACGCTCTCGCGGCAGAAGATCACCGCCGCATTGCGGCAGCCGCCGTAAACGAAGCCGAAGCGTTGCTCAGTTACACGCGGATCGTCGCGCCGTTCACTGGCACCATCACCAAAAAACTCGTCAATTCCGGTGATTTAGCCGCTCCCGGCACTCCGCTAATCGTAATTGAAGCCCGTGACCGGCTCCGCGCTGAGGTTCAAGTTCCCGCAACGCTAGCAGCACCAGCCGTTGGCACCGTTTTCGCGGTTCAGCTCGATCCAGCCAGCGATCCACTGAATGCCACGCTTGTAGAATTTTCCGCCGCCGCTGATCCACTCACCCGGACCCGCTTGGCCAAGTTAGAACTCCCCCGAAACACCTCGATCCACTCGGGGCAATATGTACGCGTTCTCTGGCCAGTTGGCAGAGCCCCCGCCCTTTTGATTCCAACCGGCGCCGTTCAGCTCTTTGGTCAAATGGAACGTGTTTTCATCCTTACACCCGAAGGCCGGGCGCAAATGCGCCTGGTAAAAACGGCCACTCATTCTACCAGGTTAATGCAGATTCTAGCCGGTCTCAGCGCCGGTGAGACCGTTATCCTAAATCCTGCCGCGACACTCCGCGACGGCCAAGCCGTGATCGTTTCGCCGTGAATACCTCTGCGCCACTTTCAACGCTAACCTCTGGCCAGCCCTACGGTTTCGCGGGCAAACTCGCCGCCGTCTTCGCCACTTCGAAGCTGACGCCCATCATCGTACTGGCGTCGATTCTCCTCGGCGTCTTCTCGATACTGATGCTTCCGCGCGAGGAAGAGCCGCAGATCAACGTGCCGATGATCGACGTGTTCAGCGCCCTCCCAGGCGCGACACCGACCGAGATTGAAAACCGCCTCACGCGTCCCCTGGAAAAACTTCTTTGGGAAATTCCCGGCGTCGAATACCTTTATTCAACATCGAGCCCAGGCCGCAGCGTCATCATTGTGCGCTACAAAGTCGGAACGGAAATCGAACCCGCGCTCGTTCGACTTAATCAGCGACTCAACGCCAACCTCGACCGCCTTCCGCTCGGGGCCACGGCACCACTCGTCAAACCCCGCACCATCGACGATGTCCCCGTCCTCGCCCTCACTTTTTCGAGTGCTACGCACGACCACCTCGCACTCCGCCGTCTCGCCCAACTAGTCGACGACGCGATCAAAACTATCCCGCAAGTCGCCGAGACGACGCTCATCGGCGGCGTCCGCCGCGCGGTCCGCGTGCAACTTGATCCCACGGCTCTCGCGGCTCGCGGCCTTACCGTCGCTCAAGTCACGCCCGCACTCCAAGCGGCCAATCGCCAACTCCAATCCGGCTCACGCCCTTTCAACAACACTGAGTTCCTCCTCGAAACCGGCGCATTTCTGCGCGACTCCGCTGACGTAGGCTCGGTCGTCATCAGCACCCAAGCTACCGCACCTATTTATCTGCGAGACGTCGCCACCATCAGCGATTCCGCTGAGGAAGCGGAGGATGTCGTGCTCCATGGATCCGCCGCCACAGATCTTGAGGCGGCCGTCACGTTGAGCCTCGCCAAGCGCCCGGGCGCTAACGCCATCGACGTCGTCAGCGCCGCACTCGCCAAAGTCGATACGCTCCGCGGCACGCTTTTACCCGCCGATGTCACGGTCACCGTTACGCGCGACTACGGCCACACCGCTGCCGAGAAAAGTAACGAGCTGCTCCTTCATATGGGTATCGCCGTCTTCGGCGTCGCGATTCTGATACTCCTTTTTCTCGGCTGGCGCGAATCGCTCGTCGTACTCCTAGCGATTCCTGCCACGCTAGCTTTGACGCTACTCGTTTTCTATCTTTATGGGTACACGCTCAACCGAATCACCCTATTTGCGCTGATTTTCTCCATCGGCATCCTAGTAGACGACGCGATTGTCGTGGTTGAAAATATCGTCCGTCACATGCGCTTGCCGGACGCTGATAAAAAATCACTCGGGGAAATCGCCCTCGCGGCCGTCGACGAAGTGGGCAACCCCACGATCCTCGCCACTTGGGCCGTGATTGCCGCCATACTACCTATGGCGTTTGTCGGCGGCCTGATGGGCCCCTATATGCGCCCGATCCCCATCGGCTCCACCGCGGCGATGCTGTTTTCCATCGTGATCGCTTTCACCGTCACGCCATGGGCCGCCATCCGCGTCTTGCGTCGCCGCGCCGCTTCGCTCGCGAGCGCCGCCGCTGATCATGATCACGCGCCGTCTGATTGGTTCACACGGCTGTATCATCGCATCATGGAACCCCTGCTCGACCGCGCCCGCTGGCGCTGGACGTTCCTCGCTGGTATCGTCGGATTGCTGCTCGTTTCGATCGGCTTCGTGCTCTTTGGCGCCGTCACGATCAAGATGCTGCCCTTCGACAATAAATCAGAGTTTCAAATCGTGCTGAAAACTCCCGAGGGTACGACGCTGGAACAAACCACGCGCATCGCCACTGAGATGGCCACCGCTCTACGCTCCGAGCCCGAAGTCCGAGATTACCAAATTTACGCCGGCACAGCTGCTCCGTTTAATTTTAACGGCCTCGTGCGCCACTCTTTCCTCCGGCGCGGCCCCAACGTCGCCGACATCCAAGTGAACCTCGTAGGCAAAGCCGAGCGCTCTGAGCAAAGCCACGCTATCGCCAAACGGATTCGCCCGCGCGTAGCCGCCATCGCCAAAAAATACGGCGTCGCTGTAGCTGTGGCGGAAGTTCCTCCCGGCCCTCCCGTTCTTCAATCAATCGTCGCTGAAATCTACGGACCCTCCGAATCCCAGCGCCTCGCCCTCGCTACAGCCGTGCGAGCTATCATCGAACGCGCACCCGGTACTGTAGATGTCGATTGGTTTGTCGAAGCCGACCAACCCAAAATCCGCTATCTCATCGACCGCGAAAAAGCCGCCCTTCACGGCGTGAGCGTAGCCGCTATTAACCAGACTCTCGCACTCGCGACCCAGGGTGCCATGATCGATCTTCTTCATCTTCCAGCCGAGCGCGAAGATCTGCCTATCATCGTCGAAGTTGCCGCCCGCGATCGCGCGCATCCGGCCGCTGTCCTAGCGATCAATGTGCGCGCCGACCTTAATCCCGCCGCCCCGCTGATTCCGCTCTCCGAACTCGTGCACATCGAGCGCACCACCGGCGAGCGCAACCTCTACCGCAAAAATCTGAAACCCGTCACCTACGTCACCGCCGATGTCGCCGGCGTCGTCGAGAGTCCCGCCTATGCGCTCTTTAACATGCACCGCGAAATCCAAAAACTGGACGCCCGCACTTTTGGCGCCGTGGACGCCGAGCTACCCATCTACCACCTCAACCAGCCATTCGAGGATCTAGCGCCCGCGCTCAAGTGGGATGGCGAATGGCATATTACGCTCGAGGTTTTTCGTGATCTCGGCCTCGCGTTCGCCGCGGTACTCGTACTCATCGCCCTGTTGATGGTTGGATGGTTCAAGAGCTATGTGACGCCGCTGGTCGTGATGGCGGCGATTCCATTTTCTCTGATCGGCATCTTGCCCGCGCATTGGGCAATGGGCGCGTTTTTCACGGCTACCTCGATGATCGGCTTCATGGCCGGCGCCGGCATCGTGGTGCGCAATTCGATTATCTTGGTCGACTTCATCGAGCTTCGTCGGGCGCATGGTCTCTCGCTACGCGACGCCGTGGTCGAAGCAGGCGCGGTGCGCTTCCGTCCGATGTTGCTCACCGCGCTCGCCGTGGTGATCGGGGCGAGTGTTATCCTCGCCGACCCGATTTTTCAAGGCCTCGCCATCAGCCTCATGGCTGGTGAAATCGCCTCACTTCTCATCAGCCGCATGGCCGTGCCCGTTCTGTACTTTATGGCGAACCAGAGAAAGCCGACGGCATAATCTTAGATTTCGAGTCCGCAAAAATCCGCCATTCCATGAAACCCAACATTGGCTCTATCGATCGCATTCTTCGCATCATCATCGGCCTCGCCGTGCTTGTCGCCGGCTACTACTACACATCCTGGTTTGGTCTCATCGGCTTAGTGCCGTTGCTAACCGCCACACTCCGCTTTTGCCCCGCCTACGTGCCCTTTGGCTTGAGCACCTGCGCACTCTCAAACGACCCAAAATAACGGCCGGCCCGCCCCGTTTTGACGGCCTGATACCAACGTCTTTTTTGGGGTTAGATCTTTAAAAATGCCTTGTCCTCGCTAGGCCAACAGCCGTGGACCGTGGCGATTCAGCTAGATTACTTTGAGGTTCCGCGGGGCGGGACTCCTAACAATGACATGCCAAAGGCGCGCCCCAAACGCGGCCAACCCGCCGGTGAGCACCGGCACGAAACACAACTGCCGCTGCCGCACCGGCAAGGGTGTCTCGGAATTTCTCGCTCGTCGCCAGCCTGGATGAACCCGTCGCCAGCACGCGTAATTTCGGAAACTCGTCTGCGGCGATTTTTAACACACGGCTCGGATCGCCAAGTTGGTGAATCTCATCGAACACCACCACCGGTCGGTCGCAGTTTTTGAAAAACAACATCGGGTCGCGCAGCATGTCTTCCGTGGCCGACAAGTCGCAGTTCACTACGAGACAACAATCGATCCCAAAACTCTGCGCGAGGGTGGTCTTACCGTAGCGTCGCACGCCCGCGAGCCAGACAATGGGTGCCTGCTGCTACGCCTGATCCAGTCGTTGCTGCCAAAAGGGATTCGCAATCATGTCAGTATACTTAGCAAATAGTCGGACCTTTTGCAAAGTATGGTGTCACCTAAACGTCCAATATAACCTACCCGTAGGCGCGATTTCGTTCTTACCGTCAGATTAGTAAAGTCCCATCAACGGTCTTATGAAACCCGACCTCGGCCACTTAGACATCATCCTTAGCATCATCGTCGGCCTCTTCCCACAGCTCACCACGTTACACTTTTGTCCCACCTAAGTGCCCTTCTGCTAGAGCACCCGCACCGTCCAAAACTGATCCGCTTAACTAATTTGCTCCCGTCCGCATTACCGTCACGTTTCCCGCACACCCTATTCCCCATGAAACTGCGCCTTATACTCGCTGCCCTATTCACTTCCGCCGTTACAGTCTTCGCCGCCGAGGCCCCCAAGATCGATCCCGCAGCCGCTGCCAAACTCGTTGCCGAGGGCAAGGCCGTCCTCGTTGATATCCGCGAACCCGGAGAATGGGCCGAGACCGGCGTCGTTGCAGCAGCCACGTTACTGGCCAAGAGTGATTTCGATGGCGCGCAAAAAGAGTGGAAACCTTTCCTCGAGAAAAACGCCGGTAAAGAAATCATCCTCTACTGCCGCTCCGGCACGCGCGCCGGTATCGTCGGTAAAGCCCTCGCCGCCCAAGGCGTAAAGGTCTCCAACGCCGGCGGCTTCAAAGCTTGGGCCGACGCAGGTCAACCAACTCTCAAAGTCGAAGCTAAGAAATAAACCAAGGTCGCGCGCTTAGTTCGTCGGCGCGCCGTCGTGGAACCAACGCGCGATCATCGCGCGTTCTTCCTCGGTGATCTGCGTGACGTTACCGAGGGGCATGATGCGCGTCACGGCGACCTGTTGGTAAATCCGGCCGGCATTCTGCGCGATGCTCGCCGAGGAATTGAGCAACACACCGGCCGGTGCCTGCGCGATCCCGGGAAACGTCGGGGTCGGCATGTGACAGGTCGTGCACCGCTGCGCAATAATCGGCTGCACTTGGGCAAAACTTACTGGCGTTACCGACATCGGCGGAGGCGGTCCGTACGGTCCCGTCCACCAAGCCGTGACCCCCAACATCACCGCGCCCGCGCCGAGAAATTGCCACGCGTAGACGCCTTTGTGTTTGCGGTTAAAAAAGTGCCGGATCGAAACCGCCGCCGCCGAGATCAAAATTAGCACGGCCCAATTCTGCGCGTGACCGTAGGTCGCTGCGTAGTGGTTACTGATCATGATAAAAATGACCGGCAGTGTGAAGTAGTTATTGTGCACGCTGCGCTGCTTGCCGCGCTTGCCGTAGATCGGATCGGGCAACTGGCCGACGCGCATTGCTTCCACCATTTTCTTTTGCCCGGGAATGATGATGAAAAACACATTCGCCGCCATAATCGTACCGATTGAGGTACCGACGTGGATGTAGGCCGCGCGCCCGCCGAGCCAGTGACACAGCGCCCACGTTAGCCCGCCGAGCAACACAAACACGAGCGCACCCAGCGCACCGTCTCGCTTGCCGAGCGGTGAACGACACAACGCATCATACACAAACCACGAAATTACCATGCTTGCTGCACCGATACCGACGGCCTGCCAACCGGTGAGATCCGCGCGAGTCGCATCGACCATCATCGTCTGCGCGTGCAACCAATACACGAGCACCAGCAAAGCGGTGCCTGAGAGCCACGTCGTGTAAGCCTCCCATTTAAACCAATGTAATTTTTCTGGGAGCGAAGCCGGCGCAACCGCGTATTTCTGCGGATTGTAAAAACCGCCGCCGTGCACCGCCCACAACTCACCGGAGACGCCTTTTTGAGCGTTCTGCGAGCCGGGCGCTGGCGCCTCTAAACTATTATCCAGCCAGATAAAATAAAATGACGAACCGATCCAAGCCACCCCCGCGATCACGTGCAGCCATCGCACGAGCATCCCGAGAAATTCCATTAAATGAGCATCCATGAAGTTGAGTATATGAATCCGAAAGCGCCCATTATGCCAACCCGCGGGCTGATTTCACACAATCGCCGATTCCGACGATGTCGCCGCGCTCAACCGCGCCACGTTTTCAAACGCGCCGCATGGATCACACACACGCAGTTACTGCCATCACTGGTGTGCAACCAATGCGGTTCGAGCGTCGCAAACTCGCGATCCATCGCTGCCATCAAGCCACCGACTTCGATCAACACGATCCCGTGCGGTTGCAGCCGCGTGCGCGCCTGACGCAACAGCTTGCGAATGATATCAAGCCCGTCGCGGCCGCCGTCCAGCGCCAGCCGCGGCTCTTGCTTAAACTCCGCCGGCAACGCGTCGCAATGCGCACTGGGTTCGTAAGGCGGGTTACTCAAAATTACATCGTACTTCACTGCCGGCACGGTGTCGAAAACGTCACTGCGGTGCAAAGACACGCGTTTTGTGAGCCGGTGGGCTTTCACGTTGATCGTGGCCACCGCGAGCGCATCGGCCGAGAGATCCACGGCATCCACTGTTGCCTTGGGGAAATGCTTCGCCAACAAAATTGCGAGGCAGCCCGAGCCCGTACACAC
Organism: Opitutaceae bacterium; assembly: GCA_009919985.1. GTDB lineage: Bacteria > Verrucomicrobiota > Verrucomicrobiia > Opitutales > Opitutaceae > Tous-C4FEB. The sequence goes on along the minus strand of RGAX01000056.1, from coordinate 1,844 downwards.
ATCGACGAGTCGCGTGACTTTCTTCGGATCGGGCAACCAACCGTTGAGCTGCTCTGGGATAATTTCTAAAAAATAGGAGCGCGGGATGATCACGCGTTCATCCACATAAAACTGGTGCTCGCCCAGCCACGCCTCGCGCGTGAGATACCCGGCGGGGACATGATCGACTAACCGGCGACGAAACACCGCTTCGATCTTCGCCCGATCGAGCCCCGTGAGTTTCTTTGCCAGCACGCGCGCATCGCTATCGAGGGGGAGCTCGAGCGTGCGCAAGAGCAGATAGAGTGCTTCGTCGTGTGCGCTCGCAGCCACTTGGCCGAGTGTGGCACCCGACTTGACGTAGAGTTTTTCAACGCCGCGGAGCCACTGATCGAACGTCATCCAACGGCTCGCACTCGCGAAGAGGTCGCGAGATTTCATCCGGCAATCGCCTGAAACAACGACGCGAACGGCCAGCTCACTAAGCCCATCGCAAGCCCGAGCAATTGACGCACCGGCGGGATATTGATCGCGATCAGCAGTACGAGCATACTCCAGCGAGCGATATTGAAAAACGTCTCTTCGCTCATGCCGACTGCATGTTTCAACACCGTGCCACCGTCTAGCGGAGGCAGCGGGATGAGATTAAAAACAGCTAACGCAACGTTGAGCGAGAGCACGAGCTTCACCAGTTCGATCACGCGCGGATCGTAGCGAAATGCAAACCCACCGATTACCGCCGCGAGTAAAGCGAGGCCGAGATTGGCTGCCGGTCCGGCGAGCGTCGTGAGGACTTCGTCGCGTTTACGGTGCGGGAAATTGGACGGGTTGATCATCACGGGGCGTCCCCAACCAAAAAGCAGACCACCGGGAAACATGAAGATGCACACCAAAGGGAATATCACCGAACCGAAAAGATCCATATGGGCCACGGGGTTGAGCGTCACGCGGCCATCGTGGCGTGGAGTGTCGTCGCCGAGCCGGTCGGCCACGAAAGCGTGCGCCCATTCGTGGATGCACAGGCTCACAACGAGCACGATGTAGAACATGAGACCCTCGCGCAGCATCGCGAGGTCGAAGCCGGTATTCATAGCCCGCTACTGTTTCGGAGTCTCGGCCGGCGGGGCAATCAGCTTTTGTTTCTGCCCCTGTAATTCTGGCTCGCTCACAGTGTCCAATAACAGCTTGGCGCGGTCGGCGTGGCCCTGCTTGAGCAGAATATTGGCCGCGTGGAGCCGGAGGGTCTGGCGCTCGATGGGCGTGCCGGCGTTTTCTTCGAGAGCGGCCCAGACTTTTAGAGCCTCATCCCATTGCGGTTCGGCCAGATCGTAAAACGACTCGGCGTAGCGGTAGCCAAATTCAAAACGGTCTGGCGCGAGTTCGGCCGCAGTCTTGAACGCCCCATGCGTCGCGTGGTCGAGCGCGGTCCGCGTCCACTCGCCGCTTTTGAGAAAATCATCCTGCGCTTCGTGTAAGAGCGAGCCTAGTTGATAGTGATAGAGCGGTTCCTTCGGCGAGAGTTTGATCGCCGCCATGAAATACGGGAGCGCATCGAGCGGCCGGCCGTCTTCGGCGAGCAGGTTGCCGAGCTGGTTTTTGACGAGGGGAATATCGCTATCGAGTTGGTTAGCCTTGAGGAGCATCGCGGCGGCCTGTTTGCGCATGTCGACCTTGCGCAGAAGATAACCGTAAGCCGCGAAAACCTCAGCGTTGTTCGGGCTGTCGTGCAACAGCCGCTCATAACCATGAGTAAGCTCTTGGAGTTGAGAGCGAAACGCTTCTTCATCGAGCTTGTCACCCTGTTTGGCGGCCGTTTCGAGCAAGGTGCGTTGACGCTCGGCGATTTGGCGTAGCGTGCGTTGGGC
>RGAX01000055.1 GCA_009919985.1 Opitutaceae bacterium | reverse complement strand
TGTGACGTACCGCGAAGATAAGCCACGTGTGCAGGCAGCGATCGCGGATCTCGTGGCGCGGGGTCTTTATCCGGCGCGTTTATTTTAAAAAAGGGGCTGGGCAGGGATACACGCGAGGTTGACCCGAGGCTACGTGGCGGACTCGCTTTCTGAATTATGGCAACTGCTCCAAATCACCGTACCATGGCCGAGTATTTCATTCGCGGCCTTACTCAAGGCATGATCGACGCCGCCGAAGTCATCGCGTGGGCCGACGTTGTGATCGTCGACGCGCCGAAGACGGAAGACTGGATGTTGGAAATTTCCAGTTCGAGCTCTGAGGACCGCATGGGCGTTTTGCACCATTTGCACGCGGTCCAAGGCGAGGTCGATGAAGCCGCGGTCGTGGCAATGTTGGCGGCCAAACAATAACGAACCCGCTTCCGGTGGCGTTACTCATGAAATTTTCCCGACCCGAAGCTGATGTGTTTTTGCCCAAGGGCGGTGATGTGGTGCAGGCGCTCGCGCGAACCACGCATTTGTGTGTGATCGCTCACCAAGACGACATCGAGATCAACGCGTATCCGGCGGTGGCGGATTGTCTTGGGCGTAGCGATCGGTTTTTCACTGGCGTGGTTATGACCAACGGCGCGGGTTCGGCGCGCACTGGGAAGTTTGCGCACGTGACCGACGCCGAAATGCAGCTTATCCGCCTTGAAGAGCAGCGGACGGCGGCCTCGCTCGGAGCGTACAACCTTCAGTTGCAGCTCGCGCATCCGAGCGCGGATGTAAAAAAAGCCAGTCACGCGGGCGTCGCGGCCGATCTTGCCGCGATATTTGGCGGTTGTCGGCCGCAGGTGGTTTATTTGCACCAGCCGGCGGATAAACACGATACTCACGTTGCGTGTTTTCTGCGCTGCATCGAAGCGTTGCGGGCCTTGCCCCGGGATCAACGCCCGGCGCGCGTGCTTGGAGTCGAGGGCTGGCGTGATCTGGACTGGATCGCAGACCACGAGAAGGTGGCGATGGACGCCAGCGCGAATCCCGAGTTAGCGGCAAAACTCGTTGGCGTGTTTGAGTCTCAGATAGCGGGCGGCAAACGCTACGACCTTGCCGCGATGGGGCGTCGTTTGGCGAATGCTACTTTTTTCAATTCTCACGCGACCGATCAAACGAATGCCATTTCGCTCGCGATGGACCTCACGCCGCTCGTGGCGGATGATACGCTGAGCGTGCGTGAGTTCACGCTGGGACACATCGAGCGTTTGCGCGCCGATGTCGCGGCGCGACTGACGGCGATGGGCGGCTGAGTGAACTTTAACCTCCTGCGTTGCGAATAATTTACCATCCAGCGCGTACTGCGCCGGCTAATTTTGTTACGGCGTCCGATTAAATAGTAGAACGACACTCCCTCGCTCGCGTCATTTATTTTTTTAATCGATGAAATTCACCCTAGGATTTTTGATTTCTTTATTTTTTGCGTTGATCGGCGCGATGCGCGCTGGCGAAGCGCCGCGCACCTTTGGGCTTAACGCCGAAGGACTCGTTGCGGCGCGGGCGCGTTTGGCCGCGGGTGATGAGCGACTCGCGCCATCCTTAGACCTGTTGCGTGCCGAGGCGGATCGCCTCATTAAACTCCAACCGGCGTCGGTCATGGATAAAACACGGACGGCGGCGAGCGGTGATAAACACGATTATTTTAGCTTCGCGCCGTACTGGTGGCCGGATCCAAAAAAATCCGATGGTTTGCCCTACATCCGTGACGATGGCCGCGTGAATCCCGACAGTAAGCGTGGCACAGATTCCGGAGCGTTCAGCCGCACGTGCAACGCCGTCGAGACCCTCGGGCTCACGTATTGGTTTACGCGCGACGAGCGCTATGCCCAAAAAGCCGCCACGCTGACGCGCACGTGGTTTCTAGATGTCGCCACGCGTATGAATCCCTCGCTGGAGTACGCCCAAGCCATTCCTGGCATAAATAACGGCCGCGGCATCGGTATTCTTGAAGCGCGCCATCTGTGCAATCTCGTCGATGGCCTCGCCCTCATTGCGGGTTCGCCGGCTTGGTCCGCCGCGGACTCCACCGCGATGACGGGCTGGCTCACCGCGTACTATGAATGGGTCACCACGAGTAAAAATGGTCGCGAAGAAGCGGCCGCTGAAAATAACCATGGCTCCTGGTATGATGTTCAGGTCGTCGCGCTCGCCCTCAACCTCGGCCGCGTCGCTGACGCTAAACAGATCGTCACCCAAGCTACAACGAAACGTATCCAACGCCAGATCGAGCCGGATGGCCGCCAGCCGCTCGAACTCGCGCGCACCAAGTCACTTGATTACTCCTGTTTTAATCTTGAGGCGCTCGTTCGACTCGCGCGCCTCGGCGAATCTGTCGGCGTGGACCTCTGGAAATTCTCCACTTCGGACGGGCGTAACCTCCGCGCCGCGCTGCGTCTGGTCGCGCCCTACGCCGACCCCGCAAAAAAATGGCCGAAAGAAGACATCAAAGTCACGAATCGCACGCGGATCTTGCCGCTTTTGGTTGAAGCCTTGCGGCATGGGCTCGATGCCAGTTTAAGTGCACCGCTTGCTCAACACCTCGGCCCTGCCGCTTCTGGCGAATATTGGCGTTTTGTTTGGGACGGAAAACTCTGATCACCAACACGTCTTTCTTAAAATGCCCCGCCTCCTTCGCGCTCGCGATAATCGCAACCAAGCTCTCGTCGAACCCGGCGTCGGTCGGCTCGCGTTGAGTTATTTTAACCTCATCCGTCTGGCTAGTGGCGAGACGCACACGATAAGCGTCGCGCGCTGCGAGTTGTTGGCCGTGGTTCTTGCTGGGGCGGCTGATATCGTCGTAGGCGAGCAGGAATTCAAAAATATCGGGCGTCGCGCTGGGATCTGGGACGGACCAGCGGATTCGGTTTATTGCGGTACGGGTGCGTTGGTCACGGTCCGCTCGTTGCGTGATGGCACGGAGATCGCCGTCGCTGGTGGCGTCTGCGTGCAAGCGCACGGGCCGTTTCACATTACGCCTGAAGAAGTCGAAATGGTCGAAGTCGGTTCAGCCGCGACGCATTCTAGGCGGCGTATCTATCACATCCTCGGGCAAAACGCTGCGGGCCGCGCGGGCAATCTACTTGTCAGTGAGCTTTACGCGGACGCCGGTTGCTGGTCTGGTTATCCGCCGCACAAACACGACACCGAGCGACCGCCCGAAGAAACCGCGTTCGAGGAAATTTATCATTATCGCTTCCGCCCTGAGACGGGTTTCGGCGCTCAGTTTTGCTACGAAGAACAAGCGGATCAACCGGTCGCGATCGCACCCCAGGTGGTGATGACGCGCCACGGTGACACTTTTTTAGTTGATCACGGTTATCATCCCACGGTGGCCTCGCCCGGACACGAAGGCTATATCTTCACTATTCTCGTCGGCGCACAGCAGCGTTCCCTTATCCAGTCTTTTGAGCCGCAACATCGGCACCTCATGGGTAAAATCCCGGGCATCGACGCGATGCGCAATAAATTCAAATGAACCCCACCCCCCACGCCCCGTTGAGTCCGCCCGAAAAAGAACGTCCGTGGCGTTGGGTCATCATCGCTCTGATTTTTCTGGGGACGGTGATTAACTATTTCGATCGGCTCGCTTTGCCTACGTTGGCGCCTGTACTGCGCGCCGAGTTTAAACTTTCCAATGTCGACTACGCGTGGATCGCGAACGCGTTTCTGCTGGTTTACGCGCTCTCGATGTTTCTGTGGGGCGCGGTGTTTGATCGCATTGGTAATCGCCTTGGTTTCGCCCTCGCGGTGGTGATCTGGTCGGTCGCGCAGGTTGGCACGGCGGCGGCGCGTGGGGTCGCGAGTCTCGGTTTCGTGCGCGGTGTGCTCGGGCTGGGTGAAGCGGGCAACTGGCCTGGTGCGACGCGCACCATTGCGGCGTGGTTTCCGGCACGGCAGCGGGCACTCGGTATGGGCATCGCCAATACCGGCGCATCGCTTGGGCCGGCATTTGCGATTCCGTTGATTATTTGGATGAGTGACGATTTTGGCTGGCAAGCGGTGTTTGTGATTACGGGTGTAATGGGTTTCATCTGGCTCGCGCTTTGGCTGCTGCTTTACCCGAAAACGGAATCGGCCGGCGGCTCTGCCTCCGCCGCGCTCGTGCCTGCGCAGCCAGTGGCGTGGGGCGTGTTGCTGCGCCGCCGCGAGGTTTGGGGCATCGTAACGGCGCGATTTCTGGGTGATCCGATTTGGTGGCTCTATGTGAATTGGATGCCGCTCTATCTTGCGGATGCGCGCGGCTTCGATCTTAAGCAACTCAAGGCCACAGGTTGGGTTCCTTACGTTGCTGCGGCGCTCGGGGCGCTGGCGGGTGGCTGGTTCTCAGGGTTTATTCTGCGCCGTACGGGCGATGTGAATCGCGCGCGCAAGATGGCGATCATCATCGGCACCACGGCGATGTTGGCGGGTTTTGCGACGGCCTTCGCTTCGTCGGCGCCTGCGGCCATCGTGTGTTTAAGCATCACGCTGTTCGGATTTCAATTTTGGGTCGGCAATGTGCAGACGCTCGCGAGCGATTATTTTCCGGTGGGCGCCGTGGGCTCAATCGCGGGCTTCGCCGGTACCGCCGCAGGTTTGGGCGCCGTCATCTTTACATTTTCCACCGGCTGGGTGGTGGACCATTTTTCTTATACGCCGATTTTGATCACGGCGGCGGCGCTCGCGCCGTTGGCAACGCTGGCTTTGTTTTTTCTATCCGGCCGCGTGCGGCGGATTGATGTCACTTGATTTCTTATGGCCCAACCTAATTCGCTTTTCGATCTCACTGGGCGCACCGCGCTCATCACGGGTTCTAGCCAAGGCCTCGGTTTGGCGCTCGCTCGCGGACTGGGCGCGGCCGGCGCCTCACTGGTGCTCAATGGCCGAGATGCGGCTAAAGTGGAGGCCGCCGCGGCGATGTTGCGCGCCGAAGGCGTAAAAGTAGCGACGGCGGCCTTCGATGTGACGAACGCCGAGGCGATCGCGCAAGCGGTGGCGCGAGTAGAAACGGAAGTCGCGCCGATTGATATCTTGGTGAACAACGCCGGCATTCAACGGCGCGCGCCGCTAGCCGAGATGAGCGAGATTCAATGGCGTGAGGTGCTCGATACGAATCTCACCAGCGCGTTTCTCGTCACGCGCCAAGTCGCACCGCGCATGATCGCGCGCCGCGCCGGGAAAATCATCAACACCTGCTCACTCATGAGTGAAGTCTGCCGCCCCTCGACGGGTAATTACGCCGCGGCCAAAGGCGGTCTCAAGATGCTCACGCGTGCGATGGCGACGGAATGGGCGTGCCACAACCTGCAGATCAACGCCATCGGCCCCGGATATTTTGCGACTGAGCTTACGCAGCCCTTGGTGGATAACCCCGAGTTTAATAAATGGATCTGCGGCCGTACCCCCGCCGGGCGTTGGGGTCGCCCTGAGGAGTTGGTCGGCACCGCGGTGTTTCTTGCTTCAGGCGCGTCCAACTTCGTGAACGGCCAGATCATCTACGTGGACGGCGGTTTGTTGTCCGCGATCTGAGTAGCTGGGGTTGACCCCAAAAATAGCATTACCGCTAAAACTCAGCGGTAAGTTGTCGTCGCTATATTCTGCAAAAACCTGCTTCGCTGGGGATGCTCGATTGGTTGCCTAGAATCTCGACCCCTCCCCAATGAAAAATTTTCTTAGCCGCGTTGGTATTTTTTGGATGATGATTTCTGCTGCAGACGGGTTCGGGGCCCGGGCGGCTGATGATACGAAAGATGAGGCGCCCCCGCCATTGTTTGCAGGCATCGGTACGCATTCGCGAGCGATCACAGGTGCCTTACCGCAAGCGCAGCGTTATTTCGATCAAGGCGTGGCCTTCATTACGAGTTTCAATCACGATGAAGGTCTTCGCGCTATGGAGCACGCGGTGAAACTTAGCCCCGAGTGCGCCATGGCGTGGTGGGGCGTCGCGCTCGCATGTAGTCCGCATATTAATAACGTCGGGGTTAGCGGCGTGCGCGCTGAACGCGCAGCGTCAGCGCTCGTCCGAGCGAAGAAATTTTCTGCCGCTTGCACGCCGGCCGAGCGAGCGCTGATTGATGCTTTGAAAACGCGATTTTCCGATGACGCGAAAGCCCCCCGTCGTCCGCTCGATGAAGACTACGCGGCCGCGATGCGTAACGTGTGGCGCTCGCATCCGGACGATGCCGACATCGGCGCTTGGACCGCCGACGCCATGATGATGCTCCGTCCTTGGGATATGTGGCAGAAAAACGGTGAACCTCATCCCGGCACTCAAGAAGCCGTCGCCGTACTCGAAGCGACGCTGCGCCTCAACCCTCGCCAGCCCCTCGCCAACCACCTCGCAGTTCACGCTTACGAAGCCTCCGCCCAGCCTGAACGAGGCGATGCCGCTGCGAACAGGCTGCGCGAACTCACGCCCGGACTCGGCCACATGGTGCACATGTCCTCGCACATCGACGTGCGCCGGGGCCGTTGGCAGGAAGCGATTGTCGCTAACACTCAGGCCATCGCGGCCAACCGTAGCTACCGAGAAACCGCTGGGCGCCCGTTGAGTGGTTATCTCAGTTATATGGGTCATGATTATCACATGCTCACCTACGCGGCGATGATGAGCGGCCAAAGTGCGCTCGCGGCGCAGACCATGCGCGACCTGTTTGCGCAGATGCCGCCCGAGTGGAAACGCGAGTCCGATATCGGTGACGGTTATTTCGCGATGCATTTTGACGTGATGAAACGGTTCGGCCAATGGGATAAAATCTTAGCGGAACCGGAACCCCTCGCTCGCTATACTCACGCGCGAGCGTGGCGTTATCTCGCGCGCGGCATCGCGCGGGCGGCGCAAGGTGATCCCGTGGGCGCGCGCGCCGAAGAGCGCGATTTTGCCGCGGCGCGCGCCGGGATTGCGGCCGGTGCGATGTACCGAAAAAATCCCTTGGCTGATGTCATGGAAATCGCGGCCCGGTTGCTCGACGGCGAGATTTTGCTGCGTGAAGGTAAGATCGACACGGCGCTCGCGGCGTTGCAGGCAGCGGTGGAGCGGGAAGATAAACTGCGCTACGCCGAGCCCCCGGCCTGGGCGCAACCGGTGCGTCAAGCGCTCGGCGCCGCCTTGCTGCAACGCAACCGGCTTCTCGAGGCGGAATTAGTTTACCGGGAAGACCTCGCTCGTACCGCTGACAATGGATGGTCGCTCTTCGGCCTCGTGCAGTGTCTGCGCTTGCAGAACAAAAACCTCGACGAAGCCGCAGCACTTGAAACGTGTTTCAAACACGTGTGGGCCCACGCCGATGTGACGCTCACCTCATCGTGTTTCTGCCAACCGGGCACGTAATCCTGCATTCAACTTTCAAAGTTAGCGCTGTAGGCGATCAGGTTACGGCCGCTGATTTTGAGGCGGATATTTTTACCTTTGAGTGCTGAGTGGTGGCACGGGAGCGGGCTCGGTCCACGTGTGACCGGCGTCGACCGACATCATGTGTTGAAGCGGGCCAAACATATCCGAGCCGGTGATTTCTTGCAGCGTCATAAACACTGCGGGTTGGTTTTTTCCAGGTACAAGGCACGCGCGCGGATGAAACCACGTCGGGCCTTGGCCGTCCCGACCTCGGCGCAGGGTGATTTTTTCAACCGACGCGATTAAATCCTTAGCCGCTTTCGTCTTTGTTGGCACCGCGCGCAGGCGCGGACACGCCAAGCTGGCGAAACCCGCGGCTAACGTAGCGGTGAAACTCCGGCGGGTAAAAAGGTTCGGGGGGCGAAACATGATGGGCGACGACGAACGATCCATAAAACGAATCGATGCGTTGAGCTGAAGCGCTGCGTTCCAGCGTGGCGAGCCCAGGCTGCGACAAATTCCCGGAATCGAAGTCTCGACGCCCGCGGGCAAACCCGGGCAACGTCGAGTGACCCCCACCTTGTTATGCCCATGAAGAAAACCTTATTGTTTACGCTCGCGCTCATTGGCGGTTTTTCCGCCCGCGCTGCGACCCCGCCTAATATCGTCCTTATTTTCTCCGACGATCACGCGTATCAAGCTATTAGCGCTTATGGCGATGCGCGCAAACTCATCGAGACACCCAACATCGACCGTCTCGCCCGCCAAGGCATGCGCTTCGATCGCTGCTTGGTGACCAATTCCATTTGCGGACCTTCGCGCGCTACGATTCTCACCGGAAAATATAATCACCTCAACGGATTTGTGAACAACACGAATACGCAATTCGACGGTTCGCAGCCGACTTTCCCGCAGATCCTCCAAAAAGCCGGTTACCAGACGGCGATGATCGGCAAGTGGCACCTCAACTCCGATCCCACCGGCTTTGATTTTTGGCAGATCCTGCCCGGCCAGGGCATTTATTATAATCCGCCGATGATTCGCATGGGTAAAACCGTCGCGACGAAAGGCTACGTCACGGACATCGTCGGCGACCTCTCGCTCGAGTGGCTCAAAAATCGCGACAAAACCAAACCGTTTCTGCTCATGAGCCAGCACAAGGCGCCACACCGCGAGTGGTCGCCGGCGTTGCGCCACCTCGATTTTGACGGTGACCGCGTGTATCCGGAACCGGCGACGTTGTTCGATACGTACGCCGGTCGCGGCGCCGCTGAGCGTGACCAGGACATGACGATTGAAAAAACCTTCACCGATCTCGACGCAAAACTCGTTGCGCCACCCGGGCTCACACCGGAGCAACGCGCCGCTTGGGACGCCTATTACGAGCCGCGCAACGCAAAGTTCCGCGCTGCCAAACTCACCGGGCCCGACCTGCTGCGCTGGCGTTATCAACGCTATCTCCACGACTACCTCGCCACGGTAAAAGCCCTCGATGAAAACGTCGGTCGCGTGCTCGATTATTTGGATAAAGAAGGCCTCGCGGAAAACACCGTCGTGATCTACGCGAGCGACCAAGGATTTTATCTCGGCGAACACGGTTGGTTCGACAAGCGCTGGATTTTTGAAGAGTCCGTGCGTACGCCGTTGATCGTGCGTTGGCCTGGTGTAACCAAACCCGGCACCGCTACCGCAGCGCTTGTTTCCAATCTCGATTTTGCGGAGACGTTTCTGGATGCCGCAGGTTTGCCGCAGCCCGCCGACATGCAAGGTCGCAGCCTTAAGCCACTCCTCGCCGGCCAGACGCCCGCCGATTGGCGCACCGCGTTTTACTATCAATATTTTGAGTACCCCTCGCCTCACCGCGTGCGGCCGCACTACGGTGTCATCACCAACCGCTTCAAACTCATACGCTTTGAGGGCTTCGGCGAAGACTATTGGGAGCTTTTCGATCTCGCCCGCGACCCGAACGAAATGAAGAGCGTTTATGGTGAGTCGTCGTACGCAGACATCACCGCTGAACTAAAGCAGCAACTCATGCGCTTACGCCGCGAATTGAAAGTGCCTGAGGTCATTCCGGCCTCGTGGTATGGAAATCCGCCGGGCACAGGCAAGGGCGCTAAACAAAAAGCGAAGGCGGCCGCCGCCGAGAAAAAACCTTAAACGAACCAGCGGCGCTGAGTTCATGGAAAATTCGCGCCGCAGGGTTGGACTCGCGCGTCGGATTGTGACTCATTCGAGTCATGACACCCCGAATTTTACCCCTGTTAGCGGTTGTTGGTTTTACTCTCTTAGTTCGCGCGTCGGCGGCGCTGCCTGAGGCTAAGGTCATGCGCACCGAAGGTCGCGTCCGCGTGGAGCTCGGCGGAAAATTGTTCACCGAGTACGTGTATCAAGGCGGCCCGCGGCCTTATTTTTATCCTGTGCTGGCAGAAGACGGGACGCCGTTGAACCGCGATTTTCCGATGAAAGCGGATACGCCCGGCGAAGAGCTCGATCATCCGCATCATCGCTCGCTGTGGTTTACGCACGGCGCGGTGAACGGCGTGGATTTTTGGGCAGAAGGCAAAGGCAAGGGCACCATCATCAACGACACGGTCAAGGCGACCGCGGACGGTAGCGTCGCAACCCTGGTCTCGACTAATCGCTGGGTGGGTCCGGACGGCGTCTTACAGTGCACGGATGAGACGACGGTACGATTCAGCGCCGTTGCGGCTGGGCGCCAGATCGACTACGAAGTCACGTTGAAAGCGCCGGCGGATCGCGCCGTGATTTTGGGCGACACTAAGGAAGGTTCCATGGCTTTCCGCGTCGCGCAGTGGCTCACGCCGCCGCATCTTTTCAACAAAAAGAAAACTAACGACAAAGGCACCATCGTGAATGCCGAAGGCATCCGTGACGCGGCGACGTGGGGTAAGGCTTCCACGTGGGTCGATTACCACGCGCCGAAAGACGGTAAAATTTACGGCATCGCGATGTTCGACCACCCGAAAAATCCGCGTCACCCGACGTGGTGGCACGTGCGCGACTACGGCCTATTCGCGGCGAATCCGTTTGGAAAACACGACTTCGAGCCCGCACACAAAGCCAACCCCAAGGCCGGTGATCTCACGATTCCGGCGGGCGGCCGCGTGACGTTTCGTTGGCGGTTCTATTTCCACGAAGGCGACGAAAAGACCGCGCGCGTCGCGGAGCAGTTTGCGGCGTACGCCGCCGGGAAGTAAGGCCAGCGAACCTTCGCCGCAACGAGCAGTTGACCCAAAGCGGCGGAGATCGGAACACTGCCCCTCTTGTCCTCGGCCGAACGCATCAAGCAAGTCTACGAGCGCTTCCCTTATCCGGGAAACGATCTTGAGGCGTTGCTTCGGCGCGGCGGTTCGATGCCGGCACTCAAGTGTATGCAGGGTATCGGCCGGCCTGGCTGTGGGGCTCCAAGGCGCGTACTCGTCGCCGGCTGCGGCACGGGGGTGGAGGCATTCGTGTTGCGGCGTCAGTTACCGAAAGCGGAAATCGTCGCGGTGGATTTCAGTCCGCGCTCAATCGCGGTGGCGCGAAAACTCGAACGCGTCGCGCAAGTCGGACGCGCGATCACGTTTCAAGTCGCCGATCTCACGGATGCAAAGTTGGCGAAAAAAATTGGCGGCGATTTTGATCTAATCACCTGCCACGGCGTGTTGAGTTACATTCCTGAACCGGCGCGGGCGTTGCGCGCGTTGGCCACGTGTCTGGCGTCGGGCGGCGCGCTTTATCTGGGCGTTAATGGCGCGGGGCATCCGACGACGACGTTGCGGCCGTGGCTGCAGAGTTTCGGCATCGACGTCAGCGAGATGAAAGAAGAGCGGCGACTCCGGACGTTGCTACAGCTCTGGGATGCGCTCCACGATGATGATCTCGGCGAACTCTCGACGATGCCCACAAGTTATTTGGCGGGCGATGTATGCGGGGCGTTTTTTAATAATGGGTCGCTGGCATATTGGCGGACGCAGGTGCGTCACAGCGGCTGGGATGTAGCGGGCACGGCGATTTTGCCTGCGGCGCTGCGGCTTGTGATGGACGGCGGGCGGGAGCGTCCGTTGTTTCCGGCGGAGCCGGGCGAGGTGGCGTCGCGACTTGATGCGGTGCGGCCGGCGGGTTTTCACCGGATGATGTTGTGCCGTAGGGAGTCGCGGGAAACCGCGCGGATTTGGACCGGGCTTTACACCGTCAAGTACGGCGCGCGAGCGGCGCATTTTTTCAGTGCGACGCTGGGCGTGCGTTTTGAGGATAAACTCACGGCGCCGCAGATCGCGGCATTGAAATCATTGGCGACGAAAAATGGCGCGCCGGAGGGCTGGGAGAAACTCTGGACGCGCAACGACGCGGGGCGCCGGATGTTGTGGCGTTGGACCGGTCTTGGCGTGGTGTCGGCGCAGTTCTTAGGCAGATGAAAAACTCGGGCAGCCTTTGTTATTCCGCGTGACGCTTTCGCTGCTAGCGTGACCGCGGTCCAGTTTGTCCGTATATGAGCAAATATTTGCCGTCACGCCTGATTCAAAGTGAGGAGCGAGGCCGGAGAGTAAATAAACAGACTTTGTCGGATGGCGCTTTATTAGGATTTAGCCGGCGCGTGCCGATCAACACGCAATCTTCCAAGATCCCTTTCATGAGCCCGGTCCAAGAAATCGGAAAAGCCATCCAAGGATTGCCAGAGAGCGATGTTCGCACTCTCACGCAATGGCTCGATGACTATGCCGAAAGTAAATGGGACAAGCGAATCGAAGCTGATGTGGCTCAAGACAATCTCACGAGTTTGGCCGAAGTAGCTCGTGCTGCTCGTGTCACCGGCATGCGTCGCCGCTTTCCTTGAACTCATTTTTGCACCGAACGCTTTTGGGCTGGTTATGAAGCGTTGCCGGCGAGCGCCCGCTTGACGGCAGATAAAAACTACGGGTAGTGGCGCCAGAATCCTCAGCATCCCTCGTTGCGTTTTAAATCCGTGGTGAGGGTTTTTGGTCGGTGCGGGTGGGGAAACATTATCGTGCCTTAGGCCCTCGCGAAGGAGACGAATTCACTTGGGTGTGGATCGGTTCGCACGCCGACTATGATCATTTGCTGACGGTGCTCAAAAAGCAGACAAAAACCTGACGCGCCGGGTCCGCTCTCAACCGTCCAGATTGGCTGACATCTTAAAGACTCCGGCCACGGAGCGGTACGGGCTAACTCCCATTGTGCTTACCATGGCCGTTGATTTAAATCAGGAGTAAATCACCCTAGATTTTTAAGTTTTAAGACGCGGCGCGCGTTGTCGAAAAGCAACTTACGCTCCGCTTTTTTATCCGAGGCGAAGCGGCGGACGGAGGCAATTTGCTGGATGCCGGAGCAGGCGGGGCCGTGGCCGACGGGATCGGAGCAATCGCTGCCGTAGAGCAGCTTGTCTTGGTGGCGAGCGAAGAAGGCGCGCGCGTGGTCTTCGTCGCGCAGGAACGCTTGAAGGCCGGAGCCGGCGGAGAGATCGCCGTACATATTGGGGTAATCGGAGAGCAAGCGATCGGTGATGCCGCCGGGTGTGACGGGGCCTTTCGGGTAGAGAACTTTTTCGTCGTAGTTTTGAGAAATGTTGCCCCAAAACGTTTGCGCGTGGCCGATGAAATTCACAGTGGGGAATTTCTCGAGGATGCGGTGGAAGCGTTTGATGTCGTGGTTGTATGAGCCCTGCTGGAAATGCATGAGCACAGGCACATCAAACTCGGCGGCGAGGGCGGCGATGCGTTCGGTGGCAGCAGAGTCGCAGGCGACGTCAAATTTTTGTTCACCGATGCCGATGGCGCCGGCTTTGAGCTGGCGGCGTATGACCTCGATGGCGTCGGCTTGATCGGTGACCTCGTTGGCGAACCAGCGAAAACGGTCGGGATATTTTTCGGCGAAGGCTTGGGTTTCCGGATAAGGATTAACGCCGGCGGCCAGGCCCAAGCGGGAGCCGGCGGGAAGAAGAATCGTGAGGGAAATCCCCATGGCAGCTTGGTGCGCCATCATCTGTTCAGCGGTGCGTTTGCTGTAGGGAATGTGCTGGTGAATATCGATGATTGGTTCGGCGACGGCGGCTTTTTCGTTGGCAGCGAAGAGACTCGGGCGGGCGAGTGCGGCGGCGCCGAGCAGCGCGGCGCTAGAGGTAAGAAAATCGCGGCGGGATAGATTTGGGGTGCGCATGAAAAATTAGGGAACAGCGAACAGGGGTATCTATTTTAACATTTCGATAAAAGTGAGCAGGTCGGCCATGTCGCTGGCGGACAGACCGGCTTCGAGGCCTTCGGGCATGAGGCTTTGGCCGGCGGAGGAACTGCCGCGAATGGTGGCGCGGGCGAGGGTAACTTCAGCTCCACCCATAATTTTTAAGGAGAGGCCGGTGGCGTCGTCGCGGGCGACGATGCCGGTGTAGGCATTGCCGTCTTTGGTGGCGACGTCGTAGGCGATGTATTGTGGTGCGACTTCTTTGTGGGGCTCGAGAATGGCGGTGAGGAGGGCTTCGCGACCTTTTGATTTTACGCTGATCAGATCAGGACCCACCGCCATGCCTTCGCCACCGGCGCGGTGGCAGACGAAGCAACGGCCTTGGTAAATTGTGTGGCCGCGCGCGGCGTCGCCAGCGGCGGTGAGGGACGGTTGGAACGTGGCGGTGACCTCGGCGCGCGAGGGCGGAATGACCGAGCGGAGCGCGGTGCGGGCAAGGGCGGCGAGTTTGACGCTTTTGTGGTGCGCGAGCGCTTGAACTTGGGCGGCCGGAATATCAGTGGGTTTGATGGTGCCGGCTTGGATAGCTTGGAGTAGCGCGGTGGCGCGGTCTTCGCGGGTGATGAGGGCGGCAAGCGCGGCGTCACGGGCCGGTGGGGTCAAATCGCGCCAATGAGTCGTGAGCGCGGTGGTGACGGCGGGCAGGGGGTGCTGCGCGAGGACCTTGATCGCGGCGTTTTGCAGATCGGAGGGTTGGCCGGCGGTGAGACTGGCGAGAAGGGCGGGCTGGGCGGTCTCAAAAGGCGCGACCTCGAGCAGCGCGAGCGCGGCGAGGCGTTCGGCGAGAGCAGCTTGGGTGTTGGCGGCGGTTGGGCGCGGGTGAAAACAGCGGTTAGTTTTCCGGCGGAGTCTGCGGCGCTGATCGTGGTGTGGGCGCGGCGGAGGCCCTCGCCGAGCGCGCGAAGCCAGAGCGGGTTGGTGCCGGGTTGAGCGACGAAGTCGATCAGTGCGGTGCGTTCGAGCGCGGAGCTAGAGGCGGCACGGATCTCGATGAGTTTGGCGACGAACGGGGCGGCGGCTTGCGCGGTGGCGAGCTCGCGTGTGAAGGCGGGTAGAAGCGTGGCGTTGAGCGCGTCGGGCGGGGCGCTGAGGAGCGCGGCGGAGATCCACGCATCGGCGTGGTCGCGGGCGGCGAGTTGGGTAAAGGCGTGGGCGAGGGCGGGGGCGAGCGGGAGCGTAAAAGCGAGTTGCAGGCGAACGCGCGGGTCGGAGTCGTTAACGAGCGTGGTGAGTTGGGCGACGAGCGCGGGAGAGGGCGTGGCGCGGGTGAAAACAGCGGTTAGTTTTCCGGCGGAGTCTGCGGCGCTGATCGTGGTGTGGGCGCGGCGGAGGCCCTCGCCGAGCGCGCGAAGCCAGAG
>RGAX01000054.1 GCA_009919985.1 Opitutaceae bacterium | reverse complement strand
CGAGTCGACCGGGAGGCTAAGGCGGGCATGTATTTTTCCGTCGCGCACGAGCACCAGTCCGCCATGCGGCGAAGTGCCGGCGAGAAGGTCGCCGTTGGCTTGAGGTAGTAGGTCGGTGACTTCGGCGTCGCGGTTTTCTTGGAGGAGCAGTGGGCTCGCCTGTGCGGCTGGGGCAGAGGTAGTGGGGGCGGGGAAAACGTAGAGGTTGCCTTTAGGCGAGGAGCCGACGGCGATGCGGCCATCAGCAAAGCGGGCAAGTCGGCGGATGTTGCGATCGCGAATTTCGCCGAAGAGAGTCAATCCTTTGGCGGTGAGTTGCGCAGCATCATTGACCTTGTCGGGTATGATTCCAGCGGTGGCGAACGTGGTGGGGTTAAGCCGATAAATGCGAGCGGGATTACCGGTGGCGACGAGGACGAACTCGGCGTCTGTGGGCGTGGTCGGAACGACGAGGAGGTCGAACGAGTCGACCGGGAGGCTAAGGCGGGCATGTATTTTTCCGTCGCGCACGAGCACCAGTCCGCCATGCGGCGAAGTGCCGGCGAGAAGGTCGCCGTTGGCAAGACGACGCAGGGCGAAGAGATGAGGTTCGCCGATTTTGAGCAATTCGCGTGAACTAACGCTGAGATGCTCGAGATCGAGCGTGGCTTCAATGATACCGCCGTCTGGGCCAGTGCCGATCAGCCATTGGGTTTCGGATATGGGCGTGAGGCACCAGAGAAGATCGGCAGGGACGGGGCTCTTGAGCTCAGTTAAGACAGGGCCGGCGACGAGACGTCCATCCGAGCGAGTGGCTAGGCCGCGGAGGTTGCGGCTGGGAAGGTCGCGGAAAAAATCGAGATCGAATTTTTTGGACAGGGGTTCGGCGTGGGCCGAAGTGAAGCTCGACGCGTTGAAGGCGGTGAGCGCTAAGACGATAGCAACAAGTCGGAGCGTGAAGTGTAACATCAGCGTTGGCGTGGAGATTTAGAGGGGGTGATTAAAAAACCAGAGGACTTAGTCTACTACGCGCAGTGGACGGCGTATGATAACGCTGGTGAGTTTTCCGGAAAGCACGTGACGTTCGAATAGCGGCAGGACGGCGTCGCGTTTTTGGAAACGGGCTTCGTCGGCGGCGCGAGCGATGCGTTCGATCGAGCCGGGAATTTCCGGAGTCGAAGTGGTTTCGTCGCTAAAGAGCGTAGACTTTTCTGCGATCGCAAGACACAGGCCATCACGCGGACGGTCATCGCGCATAGCCGAGAGATAGGAGTCGAAACTGCGCAAGGTGGCCGCAGCAATTACGGCAGGGCGACCGGTGAGTTCGTCGAGTGCGGGTCCGGGGCCGAGTATGATTTCCAAGGTTTTTCCAGTCCAAGCGGGATCGATGGGTAGCGTGATAATTTCACGGTGGGCTTCGCCTTGAAAATCCCGCCAAGCGAGTGTGGCGGTAATCGTCTCACCGGCACGTACGGTGGCGCGGGAGAGCTGGAAGAGATCGACCGTAACGGCGGGATTGGTGGTGAGGGCTTCGACGGTGAAATGGATCGAGCTAGGGAAGATCTTCTCATAGGGATTTTGCAGGTCTTGGGCGAGGCTGCGGACAAATTGGTTGAGACCTTGGGCGAAGGCTTGGGGGCCGGCATGGAGCGAGCGGGTCGTTAGTGTTTGGGTCGGGGAAAAAGAGATATTGCTGGTGATGCTAAAACCGTGGGCGAGCGCGCCGTCGTTGGAGCCGACGATGGCTTGCGTGAGGCCGGCCGCGATTAAGGCCGGCGTGAGCTGGGTGTGGCGCGCGACTTGAAAGCGCAGTGTGCGGGCCGTGAGGCTTGTCGGTGCGATCTCAACTTGCACGGCGGTCATCGCAGGCCCGGGACCCAGCGTGCCGGAGACGGCTGAGAGTCGATCTTGGGTGATCGTTCCGACGATAGCCCCGGTGTTGGCGATTTTAACGGAGGTAAGATTCGACGGCAGGATCGTGACTATCTCTGCGGTGCAGAGCGGAAGTTCGACATCGCCTAGGGCAAGCATCGCATGGCCGAAGGCGGTGATGCGTTGCCCGTCTACGCTAGAAACGGTGCCCGTGCCCGCAATCGTGATGTCCCCGGTCGCCAAGGCGACGGCGATTGCTGAACCTGCACGCAACGGTGCGGGCGGAGTGCTCGTGCTGGCAGCGGAGGCCGCGGCCAAAGTGCTGCCGCCGAGCGCAGTGGCGTTCAGACCCAAGGCGGCGAAATGGGGTGCGATCAGATCGACCACTTGCGGCGACAGTCCACTCAGCGTGAAGGCCGGTTGGAGCGGCGTGTAAGTCGAGGCAAACGATCTATCGGATGAAGTTGGATTAAAAGTAGCGACCGGTGTGACGCGAATTTTAACGGGCGTGAGATCGGGTTTGTCGCGAACTTCGGCCAAGTCGGCGGCAGGGGTGAAGCCGGCGTAGCGCACGGTTTCAAAGCGTTGAATTTGGTAGCTAAGCGCTCCAGCGAGTTTGCCGTCGATATAAAGCGGACTACCGCTCATACCGGCGACGGCGCCCATATTTTGGACGCGTGGATCGGTGAGTTGGCAAAGAATGAGGGATTTGCCGGGACCGAGGGCGTTGCGCACTACGCCCGTCACTTCAACCTCAAAGGGTTCAGGCTCGGTGCCGCGGAAGACTGTCCAGACCTGGCCACGTTGGCCGGGACGGAGTTCGTCGATGGACAGGGTTGAGATAGCGGGCGGAGCCGCAAAAATCGGGACGATAAGGAACGCGAAAAAAACGAGAAAAAGCCCGTGGCGCATAGCGAGATGCGAGAGATGAGAAAACATATTAGAGGCTGCGAAGGGCCGTGCTGATCACTTCGCAGGCGCGGTCAATGGCGTCACCTTCATGGGCTGTGCTAAGAAAATAGGCTTCGTAGGCGCTGGGCGGCAGATAAACTCCGCCATCGAGACAGGCGCGGAAGAACCGACCAAAGAGCGCAGTGTCCGAGGTAAGTGCGCTGTCGTAATCGCGAATCGGTGTTGCGGTAAAGAACACGCTGAACATGGAGCCGCGTTGCGGAACTTGGACTGGAATACCTTTGGCATTTGCGGCGGCGAGCACGGCGTCGCGGACTTGGCGGCCTAGAGTATCGAGGCGCGCGTACGGATTGAGCTCCTCGAGGAGGCGTAAGCTGGCGATACCGGCGGAGAGGGCGAGGGGGTTGCCGGAAAGGGTACCGGCTTGATACACGGGGCCGAGCGGCGCGAGGTGATCCATGATGTCGGCGCGTCCGCCAAATGCGCCCACGGGCAGACCGCCGCCGATGATTTTGCCGAGGGTGGTGAGGTCGGGCGTTATACCTTCGAGTTGTTGCACGCCGCCGAGAGCGAGGCGGAATCCCGTCATGACTTCGTCAAAGATGAGTAGCGCGCCATGCTGGGTGCACAGTTGGCGGACGGCGGCGAGGTAGCCGGGGTCGGCGGGGATGAAGCCGACGTTACCTATATTGGGCTCGAGGATAACGCCGGCGATTTGATCGGGATGGGCGGCAAACGCGGCAGACAAGGCGGCGGCGTTATTAAAAGGAAGCACGAGAGTCTCGCGGGCGAAACTGGCGGGAATGCCGGCGCTATCAGGGTGACCGTGCGTCAAGGCGCCGGAGCCAGCTTTGATGAGTAGCGAGTCAGAATGGCCGTGGTAGCAGCCGGAAAACTTGATAATTTTATCGCGCCGCGTGAATCCACGCGCGAGCCGTACAGCGGACATCGTGGCCTCGGTGCCGCTACTGGTCATGCGAACTTTTTGAATGGAAGGAACGAGCCGGGTGATGAGCTCGGCCATTTCGACTTCGTAGGGATTGGGTGTGCCAAAGGAGGTGCCGCTCTCAAGGGCGGTGGCGATGGCGGCTTTAATGCGCGGGTGGTTGTGGCCGTGGATCGCAGGCCCCCACGTGCAGACGAAATCAATCAGTTCGCGATCGTCGGCGGTGATGAGCGTCGCGCCACGGGCGGCCTTCACGTAAAATGGCGAACCTCCGACCGAGCGGAAGGCGCGGACTGGGGAGTTGACGCCACCGGGGATGAGTTGGAGCGCGCGGGCGAAAAGTTGATCTGAAGACTGGGACGACATGACGAGGCGTGAGCAGCAGGTTAACGTTTAGCTCACGTATTTTTGAACAATGGGGATACGACGGCCGACGCCGAAGGCGAGTGGGGTGATCTTAAGACCGGGAGCAGACTGCTTACGCTTGTATTCGTTGAGATCGACTTTGCGGGCGATGTCGTTGACCACAGATTCGGTAAACCCTTGGGCGATGAGGTCACGGCGGGACAGGCCTTCTTCAACGTACCCGCGCAATATGGCGTCGAGTTGTTCATAGGGCGGGAGGCTGTCTTGATCGACTTGGCCGGGGCGAAGTTCGGCCGAGGGTGGCTTATCGATGGTATTGACGGGGATGATCTCGCGGTCGCGGTTGATCCAGCGCGAAAGGGCGTAGACCTGCATCTTAAACACATCGCTGATGACGGCGAGACCTCCGCACATGTCGCCGTAGAGCGTGCAGTACCCGACGGCCATTTCACTTTTGTTACCGGTCGTTAGAAGTAAGGCGCCAAATTTATTAGACAGCGCCATCATCAGGACGCCGCGGGTGCGGGCCTGGATGTTCTCTTCAGTCACGTCACGGGCGAGTCCCTTGAAGACCGGTTCCAAGGAGTGTTCGGTCGCGGCTACGGCGTCAGCGATCGCGATGGTCTCGAAGCGGATGCCCAGGTTTGTGGCAAGGATGCGGGCGTCGTCGCGGGAGTGTTGCGAAGAAATAGAAGAGGGGAGCGAAACACCGATAACATTTTGCGGGCCGAAAGCTTCCGCGGCGATCACGGCGACGAGCGCGGAATCGATACCGCCACTCAGCGCGATGAGAGCTTTTTTGAAACCGGATTTCTGCGCGTAGTCCCGCAACCCCAAGACGAGTGCCGCGTAAATGTCGGCAAGTTCAGATTGTTGAAACGTGGCCGCGCGCTCCGTGCTAGTGCCGGTATCGACGACGCGGATATCTTCCGTGAACGCGGCCAGGCCCGCGGTAATGCTGCCATCGGATTGAGCAACAAGGCTACGGCCGTCGAAGATGAGTTCATCATTGCCGCCGACGGCGTTCACGTAGGCTACAGGGCAGCCGAGGGTGCGGGCGGAGTCGGTGACGATTTTGGTGCGAACATCGCCTTTGCCATGATGCCAGGGGCTGGCGGAGAGATTGACCATGAGGTCGCACTTTATTGCGGCGAGTTGGGTAACGGGGTCGAGGCCGTGATAAAGGCGACGAGTGCTGACCATTGGGTGCGTCCAAATGTCCTCGCAAAGCGTAATGCCGATTTTTTTATCCTGATAGATAACGACGGTGGGCGCAGCGGCGGGTTCGAAGTAGCGGTCCTCGTCAAAGACGTCGTAGGTCGGCAACAGGCACTTATGCGCGGTGGTGATAATCTGGCCGCGGTGGCAGAATGCGGCGGAGTTGTAGAAAGCACGGCCGTTTCCGGAAGTATTGAGCGTGACGGTGCCAACGATCGCCGGCACCTCACCGATGGCTGCTGCGATTTCAGCCATAGAATCCACGACGTCGGGCACGAAGTGCCGTTTCAAAAGCAAGTCGCGTGGCGGATAACCGCAGACGATGAGCTCAGGGAAAACGACGAGTTCGGCGCCTTGGGCGACGAGCGCGGCGTAAGCAGCGAGAATTTGACGGCGATTGCCGGCGAGGTCACCGACGGTCGGATTAAGCTGGGCGAGGCCGAGACGCATGGAAGTTACGAGAGGAAAAGCCTGCGGGGCATTTGGCGAGGCGCAACTCGCAAGGCTTGCACGTTTCGCGGAAGGTGCGCTTTGTTACGGATATGCACGTGTTTCGGTTTCCCCTTGTTTTCGCCGCTTTGGCGGTGGCAATTAGCGTTTCCGCTCAAGCTGACCCGCTCTCTCTGGCGCAGGCCTTGGGCGCTGTCGAAGGCGTTAATGTCACCGTCCTATTAAGTCGCGAGTCCGCGGCGCAGGCCTTGGAGGCTTCGAATCAGCAGCGTGTGGGGCTCATGCCAATCGTGGGCTTGAGCGGTAATCAAAGGCGCACCGAAGCAGTTTCGGTTGCGAGTAGCGGAGCTCTTACGCAGACCCCCGCGACTAACCGCTTTGACGTCAAGCTTACGAGCAGCATCGCGGTATTAAATCCGCAACAACTCTCAGCCTACAAGTCCTCGCGCGTCGGTATCGCCGTTGCGCAGGCTGATTATCAGGCGACTCTGCAAACCGCGCTGACCTCGGTGGCGCAGACGTTCTTCACGCATTTGAGAAACCTCCGTCGCATTGAAGTCTTGGACGCCAACACCGCTCGTGCCAAAGCTCTCGTTGATCTTGCGCTCAACCAGTTGAGCGCTGGCGTGGCGACGCAGATCGATGTGACCCGAGCGGAATCCCTCTTGGCCCAAGCCGAGCAAGCCCGCTTACAACAAGACACCGTCGTTTACCAAAGTGCGTTATTGTTGCAGCGTTTGCTGGATTTAGACCCCGCGCGTCGTTTGGCCTTGGCTGATTTCGAGGTGAGGCGCGTGAACGCGGGCAATTTCGCCGACGGCTTCGAGCAGACGACCTTTGCGAAACGGGCTGATTGGCTCCGCGCGCAAAAGGCTGTCGAACAGGCTAAATTCGATGTCCAAACCGCCAAGTTTCAACGTCTCCCTGCTCTCGGCCTTAGTGGCGAGTACGGTTACGTTTCCCCCGAGATTTTCGACAACGCAAATCAACAAACCTGGTTCGCTGGCGCGACGGTTACAGTTCCGATCTTCGATGGTTTCAAAAGCGGCGCCGATCGCCGCGCCGCGCTTTCGCGCCAACGCGCCCAAACCGTGCGCTTGCATAATCTCGAGCTGCAAATCTCCGCTGAGCTCCGACTCGCCCAACAAGACGCGGCCTCACGTTTCGCCCAGATCGCTGTGGCGGAAAAAAGCCTACACCTCGCTGAGCAAGAACTGGATCTGGCGCAGAAACGTTTCCAACAAGGTGTCGCCGATAATCGCGAGATCATCGAAGCGCAGAATCGCCTTGCGATCGCCAGCGACGGACGCGTTGAAGCCGTTTACCAATACAATCTCAGCCGCGTTGAGCTCGCCCGCGCCAAGGGCGAGGTGCGTGGCATCCTCGCGGAGCGCGTGGAATGAGCGCAGCGCCGTTGTTAATCCTCGCTTCGGCTTCGCCGCGCCGGCGGGAGCTGCTCGCTCAACTCGGAGTGAGCTTTACTGTCGTTACGGCACTGGTGACCGAGCATGAAGATCCCGCGACGGATCCACGCGTTATGGTTGCGCACAACGCAGCACTTAAAGCTGATTGGGTCGCAGGGCGACATCCTGAGGCGCTCGTACTTGGGGCCGACACCACGGTTTTTCTCGAAGGAGCCGCATTGAATAAACCCGCCGATGCTGCCGAAGCGCGCGAGATGTTGCGGCGCTTGAGCGGTCGCACGCACACGGTGTTTACCGGTTTGGCTTTGAGGTGCTTGAGCGATGGACTACGGATCGATGATGGCGAGTCGAGCGAGGTCACTTTTAAGTCTTTCCGCGACGACGTGATTGAAGCTTATCTATCTCGCGTGCATACACTTGATAAGGCGGGCGGCTACGGGATTCAAGATCATCCCGACTTGATCATTGAGCGTTATCAGGGGTCGTTATCGAATATCATCGGATTGCCCTTAGAAACAACGAAACAAATTTTGACCCGGGGCGGTCTGCTGCGCTGAATGATTCTTATCCTTTCCGAAGCCCAGCGTCCATGAGTACCCTTTTAAGTGAGCCGCCGCCGACCCGATCACGCCGGGCTTTGCCGCGGCTCTCAACGAACCCAGAGGTACGTTCGATTCAAATCGGCGTGATCGGGACGCTCGTGTTGCACCTGCTGCTGTTTGTGGCGGCCCCTTATTTGTTGAAAGTCGCTCCGGAGTCCTTGGTGCCGCGCACGCCACCACCCCAGACCTTTAGTATCGAAATGGCGCCCGAGGAGTTTGAAGCGCCGAAGTCGCAACCCAAGCCGCTGCCTTCGAAATTCGTGGAGGCTAATCCTGATGCACCGGATAATCCGCCCGATAAGACGAATAATTTCAGTTTCATGAACCAGCAGGTCGCGCAGGAGAAGCCGACGCCCAACGGCAAGAACGACATGCCCGCGCTCGAGGGAAAAAAAGATATTCAATCCACGCAGATCGTCGACGGCCAACTCACCAAGCCGCAGGAATCGGTGCCGATGGCTCCGCCCGTCGAAGTCGCCGCCAAAGACGCACCGCAAGAGGCCCCGAAGCAGGAGCAAAATCCACTCTCGGGTTTTGAGAAGAAAGAAGGCGACAGCGCGGATGCCTTTGGTAGCAACATCGCCAAATTGGTCGAGGGTGCTAAAGCGGTGCCCGAGCGGGTTGAAGGCATCAAGAATGCGCCGCTCCTTCAAGGTGCACAGGCGAGCACGTCCAAGATTGATCGCCAGAAACCGCAGCCCCGTCCCGTGCTGCAAAAGCAGCAGGTGCGTCCCGGTATTTTCTCGGACAATAAATTTGGCACGATGAACATCGGGCCCACCGCGGTCGATGCACGTTGGAGTAATTACGGTGTATATCTGCAACGCATGATCGAGACCGTGCAGATCCAGTGGGACCGCATCTTGCTCTCCAGCTCACTTTATCCACCCTCGGGCACGACGGTAACCGTGAGTTTTCGCATGGATTCTGACGGCAAGATTACAACGATTATCGACGTCAAGAACACCTCCAGCGACCAAGGTAAAGAAGCGTGCATCAGCGCCATAACGGCGCGTTCGCCTTATGGGAAATGGTCTGATGACATGGTTGCGATGTTGGGCAACTCACAGGATATGACGTTCACCTTTTATTATCAGTGAGCGGCGTGCCGGAGAGTTTTTGGACGGGCGTGCCACTCGGCCGCGAAGTGACACGTATCGTGAGCGACGTGAATGGTCTGGCGGCTTTCGTGAAACCCGCCGGCGTGTTATCGCATCCCAACCAATCGTCGGATCAAGCGAAGGCCTTGGTCGACGCGAGGTATACGCTCAATGGTGAATTTTACGAATGGCGCGATGCGGCCGGCGCCGTGCGGCGACTTTGGTTGTTGAACCGGCTCGATTCGGCGACCTCGGGAGTGATGCTCGTGGCCGCCAGCGAGGAATTGGCGAAGGAGATTCGGGCGCAATTTAAACGAAAACAGGTGAGAAAAGTTTATCACGCGCTGGTCTTTGGCGCGCCGGCGAAGTCGGTGGAACTCTGGCGCGATCTTCTCGCCGTGGAAAAAAAAGGCGGCCAGATCCGTACCGCGGCCCACGCCGGTCACATGCCATCAGAGAGCCGCATGAGCGTCGTGCGCGTCGGGCGCAAGCAACCGAAGCTCACGTTGATCCGCCTCGAACCGCAGACGGGGCGCAGTCATCAACTGCGAGTGCAATGCGCCAAGCGTCATCTCCCGATCGTCGGCGACCAAACGTATGGCGATTTTACGCGTAATCGCGCTTTCGCCAATCAGGCGGAAACGAAACGACTTTTTTTGCATTCGCTGGAGACAAGTTTCGCCTACGCCTGGCACGGCAAAGAGTTTGATTTTGCGGCGAAGGCTCCGCTGCCGGCTGAATTCGAAGCGTACCTTTGATGGGTCGCTAATCGTTTCGGCGATGCGATGTTACCGCAGACTTCCCTCGACGCGTTGTTTGTGTTTCTTTGCTTAGCTCAACGTTATGATTTTGCCGAAATCCAATCGCCTCAGCCCGGAGCAACTCGCCGAAATCACCGCCATCGTCGCGGAATTTGGCTGCAAAATACAGCCGATCATTGGCGCGGTGCGTTCCATTTACGCGATTGTCGGTGATGAGCGCGATGACCTCATGATCAACCGAATTGAGGGGTTGGAGTACATTGATCGCATCGATCGCATTCAGTCGCCGTTCAAACTCATGGACAAACGCTCTGACTTGGCCAGCCACCGAATCAAAATCGGTGGGGTCACGCTTGGCGAGGAACTGTTCGTCATTGCGGGCGCCTGCACCATCGATCCGAAGAACCCAAATTACTTCTACGAAACCGCGGCGGCGGTGAAGGAAGCCGGGGCCAACGCGCTGCGCGGAGGCGTGTGGAAGCCGCGCACCAATCCGTACTCATTTCAGGGCGATGTTAAGTCGCTGGATATTTTGATGGAGGCCTCGCGCCGCACGGGTTTGCCCGTTGATACCGAGGTGATGGAAGAAGCGCACATTGCTCTCGCGCTCGACGCAGGCGTGACGACGCTTCAGGTCGGCGCCCGCAATGCCCTCAATTACTCGCTCCTGCGCGCGATTGGCAAAGCGATAGGCGAGCGCGACGCCGCGGTCTTGCTCAAGCGCAGTATTCACATGGGCCCGATCAACGAATTCATCTCGGCCGCCGAATACATCGCGGCGTTCGGTAACCCCAACGTTATTCTTTGCCCGCGCGGAACCACGCCCACGCTCGACGGCTATCGCAATCACCCCGACGAAAGCATCACTCCACTATTGAAAGAGAAAACATGGGCGCCCGTCGTCGTGGATCCTTCTCACTCGGTCGGCAAGGCGAGTTACGTGCCGGCTGCTGCGCTTGCCGCTGTCGCATATGGCGCAGATGGACTTTGCATTGAGGCGCATGTTGAACCGACGAAAGGAATTGGCGATGATCCTAAACAAGCACTCACGCCAGAGGTGCTCAAGAAGACGATTACCCAGGCTAAACAACTCTGGGCCCTCCGCCGCTGTTAAAAGCCCCGTTCACAGTAAGCTCAGTTGCGAGTCGTCCGTCGGCGTGATGGTGATTTTTCGTTTGGGTTTTGCCGTCAGGGTTGGTGCGGGCAAAGCCACGGTGGCGTCGTCGCTTTCAAGTTTCGCGAGGATAGTTTTCGCGCGGTCGATCACACTCAAAGGCAAGCCGGCGAGGCGGGCGACTTGGATACCGTAGCTGCGATCCGCGGCGCCGGGCACGACGCGACGCATGAAGACGATGTCGTCGTTCCACTCCTTCACCGCGACTGAGAAGTTGCGCAGGCGCGGGAGGTGTTTGTCGAGTTGCGTGAGCTCTTGGTAATGAGTCGCAAAGAGTGTACGCGGGCCGCGCTCGGGGTCGCGATGGAGGTGTTCGACCACCGCCCAGGCGATGCTGAGGCCGTCGTAGGTCGAGGTGCCGCGGCCGATCTCGTCGAGGATGATGAGCGAGCGCGCGGTGGCGTTGTTGAGGATGTTGGCGGTCTCGTTCATCTCGACCATGAAGGTCGAGTTGCCGCGCGCGAGATCATCGCTGGCACCGACGCGGGAGAAAATGCGATCTACGAGGCCGACGCGGCAGATTTTCGCGGGCGCCCAGCAGCCGACTTGGGCCATGAGCGTGATGAGGGCTACTTGGCGAATGTAGGTCGATTTGCCGGCCATGTTGGGGCCGGTGAGCAACGCGATCTGCGCATCGTCGCAGGCGAGCAAAGTGTCGTTGGGTACGAAGGCCGAGGTGGCACCGCGCGCGAGAGCGACATCGGCGGACTTGAGCATTTGTTCGACGACCGGGTGGCGACCTTCGGTGATCTCTAAGACGTCGCCTTCATCCAGGACGGGGCGGCAATAATCCCATTCGCGGGCAAGCCGGGCCCAGCCGGCGAGCACGTCGAGTTCGGCGAGTGCATCTGCGGTTTGCGCGAGCGCGATGGAATCGTCGAGAATCGCGGCGATGAGGGTCGCGAAGAGAGCGTGTTCGCGGGCGAGGGCGTTTTCCTCGGCGTGAAAGATTTCCTTCTCTTTTAGCTTAAGCGCCTCGGTGACGTAGCGCTCGCCGCCGACGGTGGTCTGGCGACGAATGTAGTCGGCGGGGACGAGGTGGAGGTTGGCCTTGGTGACTTCGATGTAGTAACCAAAATTATTCGTGAAGCGGACTTTCAGGCTGCGGATGCCGGTGCGTTCTTGCTCGGCGCGCTCGAGATCGGAGAGCCAGGTTTTGTTGTCGGTCGTGAGCGCGCGCAGGCGGTCGAGTTCGGCGTCGTAACCGGCGCGGATGAAATTGCCGTCGGTGAAATCGGCCGGTAATTCGTCGGCGAGAGCGGAGACGAGCAGCTGGCGAAGCGGCGGTAGTTCTTGAAGTTGTGCGCTGATCGCGGTCAACGCCTCCGACGGGCCGAAGGCCGCCAGCGTGGCGCGTAGCTCGGGCAATTGGAGGAGCGTGTCGCGGATGCCGCCGAGTTCGCGGGGATTGCGGAGGCGATTTTGGAGCCGGCCGAGAATGCGTGGGATGTCGCGGATGTGGCCAAGGCGTTCACGCAATGTGCCGAGCGGAGTGGGTTGAGCGAGGAGTTCGCCGACGAGTTGTTGGCGACGATGAATCTCACCGAGCTCCAGTGTGGGCGCGGCGAGCCAGCGCTCGAGAAGACGCGCGCCCGTGGCGGTTACGGTGCGGTTGATCGCGGTGAGAAGTGAGCCGTCGCGGGTGCCGCGCGAAGAGGTGAAGATCTCGAGATTGCGGAGCGTCGCCGGGTCGAGCAGGAGCGTACGGGCGCTGCGGTATTCTTGGAGGCCGCGGAGGTTTTCCGGTTTGGCGCAGAGATTCTCGGTCGCGTAGTATACGAGCGCTCCGGCGGGCCCGAGGGCGGGGTGCGTGTGCGCGAAGCCGAAGCCCTGGAGGTTGAGCACGCCAAGCGTGTCCATGACCGTCTTGGCGCCCGTGGCGGTTTCAAAATGGTAGCCGGCGAGCTCGGTCGTGAGGCGGCCGAGGCAAAACGCATGGAGCGCGTGGGTGGCGGCTTGATCGTGCGGCGCGGCGGCCCAGCGGACGAGGGCGCCGTCGGGCACGAGCAGCTCGGCCGGATCAAGGGCGGTCAAGACGGGGAGGAGATCAGCGATCGTGGCATCGGTCGCGACGCGGAACTCGCCGGTGGATAGATCCAGCCAAGCGGCGTGAAGGCCGGCACTGTCGTGGGCGAGGGCGCAGAGGTAGTGGTTGTGCGCGGCGTCGAGTTGAGCTGCGTTGAGCGTAGTGCCGGGGCTAAGGATGCGGGTGAGTTGACGACGGACGAGTTTGCCGGCTTGGGCTGGTTCGGCTTGATCGCAGATGGCGACTTTTTTGCCCGCGGCGAGAAGCTTGGTGACGTAGTTGTCGAGCGAGACGGACGGGAGTCCGGCCATCGCGTGGTCCTGGCGCTTGGTGAGCGTGAGACCAAGTATCTTGGAAGCGACCACGGCGTCCTCGAAGAAGAGCTCGAAGAAGTCGCCTAGGCGGAAGAGCAACAACGTGTCTTTGGCTAGCCCGCGCTTCACCTCAAAGTACTGCTGCATCATCGGGGTGAGCTTGGGGACGTCGGACATGGAGCGAGGATTGGAAACCACGAACGCGGCGAAATACACGAAAAAATGAGCAGAACCTTGCCCGCGGCAACGATTCCCGTCTTTGGTTTCGGGTGTGGTGCCACTCTTTCATCGTGATCTTGGCGGGGCGGGGAAACCGCCGTTGGTGATTCTGCACGGCCTCTTGGGCTCTTCGCGGAATTGGCAAACGGCTGGGCGCGAACTCACGGACATGTATCACGTGCTCGCCCTTGATCTGCGGAACCACGGCGGTTCACCGCATGATGACGAGATGACCTACGCTGCGATGGCCGGAGACGTAATCGCGTGGCTCGATGTGCAAGGCCTGGCGCGGGTCACGCTGCTCGGGCACAGCATGGGCGGAAAGGTGGCGATGCTCTTCGCGTGTCGGCATCCCGAGCGCGTGGCGCGACTGATCGTCGTCGATATCGCGCCGAAAGATTATTTCTGGGTGGCGCATCGGGCGGAGTTTGCGGCGATGAACGAACTCGATCTCATGAGCCTGCAATCACGCGCCGAAGCCGAACTCCGCTTTGAGGCCCGCGTGGACGACTGGGCGATGCGAAAGTTTATCGCGACGAACCTCGAGCGCACCTCCGACGGCAACGGCTGGCGCTGGGTGATTCACTTACCCGCGGTGATGGCCGCGTTGCCCGCGATGGAAAAAAATCCCCTGCGCTCAGACGAAGGGTTTACCGGCGAGACGCTCTTCGTGATCGGCGGAAAATCGCGCTACGTGTTAAAGGAAGACGAAGCGCAGGTGCGCGCGCATTTTCCGCAAGCACAGATCGAGACCATCCGCGAATCCGGCCACAACCCGCACATGGAAACCCGCGAAGCCTTCGTGCGCATCGTTCGGGCGAGGCGCTAAACGTGCGCCTATTTAGCCCGACTGCGCGTAGAGATAACGCTGAAAGCTGTTGAAGGCTGCGTTGATCAACGTTGGTGGACCGAGTTGCTCCCGGCTAAATCCTTTCTCCGCCAAACCCTCCCACTGTTTCGTCCGCGTCACCGGCGCCGAGCACAAGGGTGCTCGCGAAGAAACTTACGGGTCTCGACGACGCCCCAACCCGCCGCTAGTTAGGCGGGGGACGATGTGCTCGGCGCGGGACTCGAGATTCGTTCATGGGGTGCGCAGGGCGTAGCGCCCGGTTTTTTTGGTGCCGATCTTTTCCACTAGGCCGGCCGCGATCAAGGGGCGCAGGAGATCCAGCGTGCCTTGTTTGGAAACACCGAGCGCGCTCCAGAGTTCGGCTGGTGCCATCGTGCCGTGGTCGCGCAGCAGTTCCAGCAGGCGTTCCTGTTTGGGGCGCAACACGATTTTTTCCGAAGATTTGAGGTCATAGGCCTGCACGCGCAGCCAGACGCGCTCGAGGGTCTGGCGCAGGCCTTCGGCGCAATATTCCAGCCAGCTGCTCAGGTCTTCCCCGGCGTGGCGCACCGCCTCCAGCGCGGCGTAGTAGCGCGGGCGATCTTCCCAGTAGTATTCGTCCACCGAGAAAATGTGGTGGGTATCGAAACCGCGCCGGTAGAGTTCCCACAGCGCCAGCGCCCGGCCGGTGCGGCCGTTGCCGTCGGCAAAGGGGTGGAGGGCCTCGAAACGGTAGTGCAGGATGGCCGAGCTGAGCACGGGGGATAGGCCGGTGGAGCGCTTATTCCACCAATCGAGAAGTTCAAACATCAGGCCGGATACTTCGTTCGGCGTTGGCGGCAGGTAATTGCCCACCCGCACCGCGATGCTGCGATAGCGGCCGGCCTCGCCTTGATCCATGACCTCGCCCGCGAGGATGCGGTGCAGGTTGAACAGGTCTTCGTGGCGGATAGTTTTCTTGGCGGCGTTTTTCTCCACATACCGCAAACCGGCGAAATAGTTGACCACCTCTCGCCGTGAACGCGGGTCGGAGGCGGCGGGTTCACGGCCCTCTTCCACTGCGCGTACCTGCTCCAAAGTCAGCGGATTGCCCTCGATGGCGGTCGAGGCATGGACGGAATTTCGGTACGTAGGCCATGACGAAAGCCTAATTAATAGTCAAGTATAAGTCAAGTTATGAGTCAAGTGAGTCAGCGTTCTCAGGTGAAGACTTGGGGCCGGAGAGACTTTTTCAACGCCGCCAGCACGGCTCATTGCAGGACCTCTGCGCGCGCATTTCCCGCAAGCCCAGATCAAGACCATCCCCGAATCCGGCCACAACCCGCACATG
>RGAX01000053.1 GCA_009919985.1 Opitutaceae bacterium | reverse complement strand
AACTTAACCAACGCCACGTACCTTTGGTCCATCAACGGCGGCCGCTTCACCGACACCGACCTCACGCGCGCCACCGTCAATTACCTCTCCGACACCGGCGGCACGGTTAAACTAAGTTGCGTCGTCACGGTCACCGGCAGTCAACCTTTCACCGCCACCGCCGATCTCACCGTCGTAGACCCCGCCAAAGCCGGCAGCATCACAACCCCAGCCACTGCGGCCTCCGCTACCACGGCCACGGGCACCGCCACCCTACCCGCAGCTGAAAACGCCGACCGCACGTTCCGCTGGACCATCACCGGCACGGCTTCGCGCATCACCGCAGGCGCCAACACCAACCAGATCACGTTCGTTCCCGGCGATGCCGGCGTGAAAGAACTCACCTGCATCGTTACCTTCACCGCCCTTCAGCTTGCGGTTACCGTACGCACTTTCGTCATCGTGCAAGGCAGCGGGCCAAACGTACTTCTCACCGTCAGCGGCGGCTACGGCAGCGGCACTTACCCCGGCGGTACACGCGTCGATATTTTTGCCGCCTCCCCCAGCGCCGGCCAAGTTTTTGATCGCTGGACCGGCGACACCTCAATTTTGGGTAACGGAGCCGTTGCCTCCCTTCTCGCCCACACCCAAATCACCCTCCCCAACACCCCGGTCACCCTGACCGCCACCTACAAAACTGCTCCCACGTGGACGCCCGTAACCCTGAGCACGTTCAACCCCCAGCCGTTCACCCCCCAAGGCTCCACCACCGCAACCACCGTCAGCACCACTCTTTCCTATTATATCCCCACAGGCGCCATCGGCCTGGTGTTTCTGCTCCACGAGAGCGGCGGCAGCGCATCCGATTGGTTCAACCAACCCGAATCCGCCCTACTCCTACGCGAACTCGTCACCGCCGGCTACGGCGTCGCCGCCCTCAACAGCGTAAATCGCAATACCCAAATCTGGAAC
Organism: Opitutaceae bacterium; assembly: GCA_009919985.1. Classification (GTDB taxonomy): domain Bacteria; phylum Verrucomicrobiota; class Verrucomicrobiia; order Opitutales; family Opitutaceae; genus Tous-C4FEB. Next base: position 14,649 of record RGAX01000053.1, on the reverse strand, counting down.
GGCCAAGCCACGCTCAACTCCAACCCAGACGCACTCAACCACGTTGCCGCCCTTAATAAATTAGCCACCGACGGGCTCCTGCCCGCCAACCGACCCATTTTTCTACTCGGACTCGCCGCCGGCGCCGACACCGCCGTCCGCTACGCCGATCTCCTCGCCAACGCCACTCCCGCCCGGCTAATCCGCGGCACCATTCTTTACTGCGCCGCCGGCATCGAAACCCAAGCCGTCGTCTCGCGCATACCGGAGCTCTTCATCCTAGCGGATAACGACAGCACTCTTAACACCACCGGTGCCACCACGGCCCGCGATAACAGTGCCCTGATCGCCGGCCGCGGACTCGCCTCCGCCGTGATCAACAACGTAGCCGCCCCGGTCCACCCCGGCCGCTTCCGTGCCCTCAGCCTGACCAATCCCAGCTTCACCACCGCCGACGCTACCAGTGTCTGGAACGCCGTTAAAAACGCCGGCCTCATCGACACCAACAACTACGTCAAAGCCATCCCCACCGACACTGCCCTCGCCGTCGCCGTACCGACCACCTACAAATCCCGCCTCCCTGACATCGCCGCCCAACTCAGGGTCGCCTACGCCGAACAAAACTTCCTCGCCGATGCCAACGCCCGCGTCCTCGCCTGGCTCAACGCCCGCGTCGCCGGCACCCCCGCCCCCGCCGCAGGCCGTCTCACTAACCTCTCCACCCGCCTGAAACTCGCCGCCGCAGGCGACACCCTCACCTTCGGCTTTAACCTCACCGGCACCCAACCCGCTACCCTGCTCATCCGAGGTGTCGGCCCCGGCCTCACCGGTTTTGGCCTCACCGGCGTCTTGGCCGCCCCGCGGCTCGAAATCCGACCCGCCGGCAACGCTGACACTCTGCTTGCCGTCAACGAGGGCTGGGATAAGGCCCCCAACAACTCCGCCAATATCGTCGCCGCCGCCGCCTCTGTCGGCGCTTTCGCCCTCACCGCTGGTACCGCCGATTGCGCCGTCCTCCTCAGCCTGCCTGCCGGTGGCTACACCGCCACCTTCCGCGGTATCAACGGCACCACCGGCGAAGTCATCGCCGAAGTGTACGACGTCTCCAAAAACTCCACTCGCCTCACCAACCTCGCCACCCTCGCCCGCTTGAGTAACCCCGGCGACCTCATCACCGCAGGCATCACGATCGCCGGCGACCAAGCCCGCACCCTGATCGTCCGCGGGATCGGCCCCGGCCTAGCCGACCTAGGCGTGCCCGGCACCCTGCCTGACCCCACCCTCACCGTCCTTTCTAGCACCGCGCAGAATCTCGACTCCAACAACAACTGGAGCACCGGCGGCAGCGGCCCATCGCTCACCGCCGCTTTCCCCGCCATCGGCGCTTTCACGCTCAAAGCCGGCAGCGCTGACGCCGCCCTCGTCCGCGCGTTTACCGCTACCGCTAGCGGCTCCGGCTACAGCATTCAAACCGCCGCCGCCGCGACTCCAGCCAACGCCACCAATCCCCCTTCTCCCACCGGTCTTCTGCTGATCGAGGTCTACGAGGCGCCCTAAGCCGGACGCTCAAGGCCGCACCACGACCTGCGTACGCCGGTTTTTCTGAAAGTAAGCCCGCGCAAACGCCGTAAGATCCGCGATCGACACTGCGTCTATCTTCGCATCGTAGTCGCGCCACCCGTTGATCGGCTGCCCCTGCAACGCATTCAAACTGGCCTGCGCCGCACGCGAACCATTCGTCTGCATCGAGGCCCGCTGCCCCGCCTTCAGCCGTGCCTGACACCGCTGCAACTCCACCGCCTCGACCCCGCCCGCCTGCACGCGCGCAATCTCGGCGTCGATCTCTGCTAGGACTTCGCCTTCCTTACCCGGTTGCGTGCCCGCAAAAAAGTAAAACATACCCGTATCCAAACCCAAGATACGCCCGGAGCGCACAAAATACGCCAATCCCTTTTCCTCGCGCACGCGTTCAAATAAGCGCGACGCCATCCCGCTGAAAAGCTCGTCCGCCACCTCGCCGACGTAATAATCCGGCGCATGTACGCGCGGTCCGGGAAAAGCCTGCAACACCACCGCCTGCTCCCGCGGTTGCTGCTCCACAAAGTCACCCACCTCAGCCGGCAACCCACCGCGCGCGGGTCCCACGGGAATCAGCGGCGCCGCGCCTCGCGGCAGCTTTGCCAGAAACGCCTTCAATTTGGGCACCAGTTGCTTAGAATCAAAATCGCCGGCTACCGCCAACACCACGTTGGGCCCAACAAACAATCGCTGATGCAAAGCCCGCAAAGCCGCTGGCGTAAGCGCTTTAACACCCGCTTCATCGCCGCTCGCATCAAGCGCCAGCGCATGAGCGCCGAAAAACTTCCGCCGCGTGAGCTTGCGCGCCACGGTCACCACATCATCCGCGTCCTGCGCGAGCCCCGCCAAATGGGCTTCTTGCTCCAGCTTAAACGTCGCGGGCTTGAACTTAGGCGCGAGCACCGCATCCGCAATGACGGCCAGCGCCCGCGCAAAATCGGGCGGCAACACTTCCGCCGCGACCCCGAGACTATTGTTTCCAGCCAGCGGATAAAATGAACCGCCGACTTCCTCGATAAATTGAGCAACCTGCGCGGCCGTGCGCTTGCCCGCATCTTTCGTGAGCAGAGTCGCCAACAACGCGGTCGCACCGCGTTGCCCCGCTACTTCAAACAAAGGCCCGCCTGTGACCGCGAGACGCAGATGCAGATTCGGCAAATGCGCGTCCGGCTGAAGCAATAAACGCGCCCCGTTCGACAAGGTGATTTCCGAAAAATCTGGTCGCGCCGCGAGCGCTGGCGCTGCCGCAATCGCCGGCGCCGCCGACTCGATCGGGTTCAGCGAAATCGATGTTAGCCGCGCTGCCTGCAGGTAGGTTTTCAACACGCGCTGCAAATCCGCGGGCCTCACCGCACGCAAGCGCTCGAAATACGCGCGACTGTAATCAATATCGCCGACGACGACTTCCGCCGCACCGAGCCGCGAAGCCTGTCCGCTCATCGTTTTGCGGGTATTGATTTCGCCGACGACGACTTGCCGCATCGCCTTGCGCAACTGCGCCGGCGTAAAACCTTTCACCGCGCACCGCGCCAGCGTCGCCGCAATCGCTCGCGTGGCGGAAAGACGTTTGGCTGGATCCGCCGTGAAGCCGATGCAGAAAAGTCCGCTCGTCCCAGGATTCCAACTCGAGGCGTCGATCGAGTGTACCAGTCCGGTTTTTTCGCGAATTTCCTGCCACAAAACCGAGCTATCGCCACCGCCGAGCACGGTGGCGAGTAAGTCGAGCATGGGCGCATCCGCGTGCGTGAGCCCAGGAATCGGCCACGCTAGCGCACCGCGCGTGAGCTCAACGTTTTCGTTACGATGCAACTCGCGCGGCGCGAGCTGTCCCGACTCCTGCGGCACGAGCACAGGCGCCAAACGCACACGCGGCACCGTCCCAAAATGTTGTTCCACCGCCGCCCGCGTCGCCGCCATATCGATATCGCCCACAATGACGACGACCAGATTGTTGGGCACGTAGCGGGCGCGGTAATAAGCGAGCAATTCTTCGTGCGAAACCGCAGAGAAAACGTCCTGGTGACCGATGATCGGTTGCCGATAAGGATGCTCACGGAAAGCGGTAGAAAACAGCGCGTCCCAAAGGCGGCTGTCCGGATCATCCTTAGTCATCGCGATTTCTCGTAAAATTACATCCTTCTCCTTCGCCGCCTCGTCGGCTGGCAGCGTAGAATGCAGCACCGCATCGGCCAGCAAATCGATCGCCACGCCCGTATGTTCGCTCGGCAAATCGATGTAATACACGGTGCGATCAAACGTCGTGTAAGCATTAATGTAGCCACCGTGAGCTTGGACCTCGGCTGAGATTTCCCGCCCCGCGCGCCGCTTCGTACCTTTGAACAACATGTGTTCAAGATAATGCGAAAGCCCCGCACCGAGGTGCTCGCCTTCGTGAATACTCCCTGTTTTCACCCAGACCTGCACCGAGGCCAGCGCAGCCGAGCGATCGGCTTTAAGAATCAGCGTGACGCCATTGGGCAACACCGTGCGCTCGACAGATTCACGCCAAAACGGCGACAAAAGCTTTAAGTCCGCGGCGAGTGAAGAAGTGGATTTTGACATCAAAATTTGGAGATAAAAATTCCTGCATTCGACGGCGCTGGGTTGATCTTAACCCCTCTGCGCCCGATTACAGCGCGCGCGCCGCCCAGATCATTGCGCCTTTACCGCTCGAGGTTTTGTCGGCTGAAACGGACGCACGAAAGCCTCATCAAAGGTGTAAACATCCGAAAAATCTTCCGGCCGATCGTTATCCGTTTTAGAGAAGACATTATACTCGATGAGACTGAAAACGATGTCGCCGAAATCACGGCAGCGTTTAACGCCCCACGCGTTCAGCACCGTCTTAGTAAGCGGACCGTACTGCTCGAGTGCATAAACCCGGATTCCCTGCAAAAGCTCGGGACCGGAGACATGACGCGAGCGTTCGGCGCGAGTCGTTTCTTTTTTGCGCAGCTCCTTGACCGTGTGATCAAGCCCTTGGCGCACAAAACCATAAGCCTTTTTATCAAAGCGCGTATCTTCCTTACATATGAGTGTGACGATTTCTTCGAACTCCAAGTCTTGCATGATTGGCTCTAAACTACGCACACCCACCCACCCGGTGCAATCTTCTGCTCGAAGATCATATGAGCTCTATGGGTTATTAAAAAAAACGACCCTAAATACCTTTAAATTGGAATACGCGTTCTCCACACTCGTGATAATGCACATACATAACAATGCATAAGTGCGAAACCCATGATCTCCTCAACGCCAACTAGCTCTACCCTAGCCAAAACTGACGCCAAAACCGCCGTGGCGACCGCAACCGCCCGCCTCAAAGCCGCCCACCTCCGGATTACGCAACCCCGTCTTACAATCTTGGCCACGATGTTTCGCCGGAGCCAACCGGAGAGCATCGAAACCATTCACGAAGCCCTAGGTAAGAGCGGTTGCGATCTCGTCACCGTTTATCGCTGCATGGCGGTTTTTGAGGAAATCGGTATCGTTCGCCGCACCTACTTCCACAACGGCACCGCTCTTTACTCGCTTCGTCTCGATGAAGCCCCGCATTACCACATCGTCAGCAAGGCCACCAACTCGGTCGATGAACTCGATTCCGCGACGGCTCTGGAGTTGAACGCCGCACTCGTGGCTGTGGAGGACAAACTTCGAGCGCTCGGTTTCACCAACGTCAGCCACATCGCCGAATTTTTCGGTACCGCACCCACCGCGAGTCGCACCAGCGCGCTAGAAGCCAACCGCGCCGCGAGCCCAACCACACCCCAGACAATCTAAACATCCTGCATTGCTTTTTTTAGCCTTGGTCTAACCGGGCGTATCGCGACCTCGGACGCTTTCAGTAGCCACCGAGGTCGTCTTTTTTATAGGTCCGATAGGCACTGCGCATCATTGAATCCGTTAAAAACAGTGCAGTTAAGGTAAAACACCTGCACTGGATTTTCCAGTTTTTGCAGGGCGGATAAAGAGACGGAGAGTCATCGACTCGTTGCGCACTTGCCATCGCCTGCCCCTGCGCACTGTCCTTGAGGCATGCCCCTACCCACCATCTCCCGCCGTGACGCTCTCCGCTCTTTCGCTGGAGCCGCCGCCCTAGCCACCCTGACTCGCCCCACCCGCGGCGCCGAAGAAAAAAATCTCGCGCCTACTACGAGTGCGCTGACGCCGATTCGCCACTCGGTTTGCAAATGGTGTTACAGCAAAATCGCTCTCGATGACTTCGCCAAAGCTGCGAAAGAAATCGGGCTGGAATCCGTCGAACTGCTCGACCCGAAAGATTGGCCCACGGTTCAAAAATACGGACTGACCTGCGCCCTAGCCAACGGGACAATGTCGATTTCAAGCGGCTTCAACCGTCTGGAAAATCACGCAAGATACGTCCCCTCGATGATTGAGCGCATCAACGCTTGCGCTGATGCGGGTATTCCGAGCGTCATTGTTTTCTCCGGAAATCGTAACGACAAAACCCTCGGTAAAATCAGCGACGAGCAGGGCATTGAAAATTGTGCGATCGGCCTAAAACAAATCGTCGGCGTCGCCGAGAAGCGTGGCGTCAACATCATCATGGAGTTGTTAAATTCAAAGGTGAATCACAAGGACTACATGTGTGATCACACAGCCTGGGGCGTCGAACTCGTGAAGCGCGTGGGCTCAGAACGTTTCAAACTGCTCTACGATATTTACCACATGCAGATCATGGAGGGCGATGTCATCCGCACGATCCAAGAAAACCACCGCTACATCGGCCATTACCACACCGCCGGTAATCCTGGGCGCGCTGAATTTGAACCAGGCGATCAGCAGGAATTGTATTATCCTCCCATCATGCGCGCCATCGCCGCCACGGGCTTTACGGGTTTCGTCGCTCAGGAATTTATCCCGAAGCGCGATCCACTCACCTCACTTCGTGCGGCCATCAAACTCTGTACCGTTTAAGCCAAACCCCCGCCCTTAAACGGCGGGGGAGGGCTTTATGCCTCCGCCAACAAGCGTCGCAGCGTTTCATCCACCAGCTTAGGATTAGCCTTACCCTTGGCCGCTTTCATGATGGGGCCTTTGAAGGCATTGATCGCGCTGTCTTTGCCGGATTTAAACTCCGCCAACGCCTTAGGATTAGCCGCGATGGAGTCGCGGCACCATGATTCAAGTTCGCCGGCATCCGTCGGCGCCGCGGCCAAACCGAGTCGAGCGACGATTGCCGCTGGCGCATCGCCCGTCGCGAACATCGTCGCAAATACTTCCTTCGCAGCGGCGTTGAGCAACGTTCCCGCGTCGATCAATTGAATCAGCGTAGCGAGGTTTGTTGGGGAAATTTTAGAGGCCGAAAGCGGAAGCTTCGCGGCACCCAGTTCACGCAAGAGATCGTTGGCGATCCAATTGCCGACGGCTTGGGCGCGACCCGTACCAGCAAGTTGGGCGGTCGCTTCAAAAAAATCACTCAGCTCACGATCCGGAATTAGAACCGAGGTGATCGTGTACGGAATTTGATAGTCGGCGATCAACCGACGTTGTTTATCGAACGGCAGCTCAGGGCATGTGCGGAGTAACTCGGCTTTCCAGGCCTCGTCGACGTGCACCGGCATAAGGTCAGGGTCGGGAAAATAACGATAATCGTGCGCCATTTCTTTTGAACGGAGCGATTGAGAAGTGCCGGCCACGCCGTCGTAGTCACGGGTTTCTTGGATGAGTTTCCCGCCGGCGGCGACGACCGCGAGTTGGCGTTTGATTTCATGGGCAATGCCGTCGCGCACATAAGAAATCGAATTGAGATTTTTAAGCTCAACCTTGGTGCCGAGTTTCGTCTCGCCGATCGGACGGATGGAGATGTTAGCGTCGCATCGAAGCTGACCTTTCTCCATGTCACAGTCGGAGATCCCGCCATAAATCATGGTGTTGCGAATCGAGGTCAGGTAGGCGAATGCCTCCTCAGCCGTGTGCATCGCCGGCTCGGAGACAATCTCCATGAGTGGTGTGCCGGCACGGTTGTAGTCGACTAGAGAATCGGTGGCGTGGTGATTCAGTTTACCAACGTCTTCCTCGAGGTGAATGCGCGTAAGGGGAATTTTCTTGTGCTCCCCCATCACATTGCGGGCCGCTCCGGGCAGTTCGATTTCGACCAAACCGCCGATACAAATTGGCTGATCGTATTGCGATATCTGATAATTTTTTGGGGAGTCGGGATAGAAATATTGTTTACGATCCCATTTACAGATGGGCGCGATGTCGCATCCAAGCAGAAGCCCTGCTTTGATGATCGCGTCGAGCGCAGCCTTATTCATCACCGGCAAAGTGCCGGGAAGCGCCAACACGACCGGATCGGTAAGCGTATTAGGCTCGTACCCGAACCCCGCACCGACGCGGGTGAAAACCTTGGAATGGGTTTTGATCTGAACGTGAACCTCCAGACCGATGACGGCTTCGTAGTTCATCACAGTAAGGGAAATTGAGTGTTCCAGCCGTGGGCCTGTTCATAGGCATGGGCTGTCGCGAGAAGATCGGCCTCACGGAAGGGCTGGCCAATGAGCTGCAATCCGATGGGTAAACCATTTTGGGTAAAACCACAGGGCAGGCTGAGCGCGGGCAGTCCGGCCAGATTCACGCCGATCGTATAAATATCACAAAGATACATGGCCAATGGATCCGCTGATTTTTCACCGAGTTTAAAAGCTGGAATCGGCGAAGTCGGCGTAATCAGTGCATCCACCTCGCGGTAAGCGTTTAGAAAATCCTGACGGATGAGCGTGCGTACCTTTTGTGCCCGCAAATAATAAGCGTCGTAATAACCGGAACTGAGCACGTAGGTGCCGAGAATAATGCGGCGTTTCACTTCGTCGCCAAAACCCTCCGCGCGCGATTTTTGGTAAACATCGAGCAGATCTTTAGCCGCGCTCGTACGGTGACCGTAGCGGATGCCGTCGTAGCGGGCCAAATTCGAAGAGGCTTCGGCCGTCGCGATGATGTAGTAGGTATCGAGACAGTATTGGGTGTGGGGTAGTGAAACTTCGCGAATCTCGCACCCCTGTGAGCTATAGAAGGCGATCGCCTTTTCTACTGCCGCGCCGACTTCAGGATCCAAGCCTGCGCCAAAATATTCTTTAGGAATACCTAGTTTCCAAGGGCCGCGACGCGTTTTCAACTCTGCGCGGTAATCAGGAATCTCAGTTTTAAATGACGTAGAATCCCTAAGGTCATGCCCGGCGATCGCACCCAACATGATCGCTGCGTCTTCGACGGTACGGGCAAATGGACCGATCTGGTCGAGCGAAGAGGCATAAGCGATCAAACCGTAACGCGAAATCAGTCCGTAGGTGGGCTTGAGCCCAACCAGTCCACACAGTGCCGCGGGCTGCCGAATCGATCCGCCCGTATCAGAACCGAGCGTCGCAACCGCCGCGCCGGCCGAGAGGGCCGCGGCGCTCCCGCCGGACGAGCCACCTGGTGTGCGCGTAAGATCCCATGGATTTGAGGTCGGGCCAAAGGCCGAGTTTTCCGTGGAGGAACCCATCGCGAACTCGTCGCAGTTGAGCCGACCGTGCAAGACGGCGCCAGCACCCTTAAGCTTTTGGGTGACCGTCGCATCGTATGGTGAAACGAAATTGGCGAGCATCTTACTCGAGGCGGTGAGCGGTTGCCCAGCGACGGCGATCACGTCTTTCAACCCAACCGGAATGCCATCGAGCGCCCCGGCAGACTGGCCCGCACTGCGCCGCGCATCGGAGGCAGCGGCTTGCACGAGCGCATCCGCTTCATCGAAGGAATTAAACGCATGCACGCGCGGCTCAACAGCCTTGGTACGCGCGATCATCGCTTGCGTGAGCTCGAGCGCAGAAATTTGGCCAGCCGCAATCCTCGCCGAGAGTTCGGCAATAGTTTGAAAGTGAAGCGGAGCGGACATCGGATTTAATCCACAACTTTAGGAACCACGATCATGTGGTCGCGTTGAGCGGGTGCGTTACGAAGGGCAGCACTGAGCGCAAGAGCTGGCTGTGCGACGTCCGCAGCCCAGACATTGTTCAGCGGAAAAGCATGGGCGGTGGGTTCGATTCCGGTGACGTCAACTTTGGTCAGCTGCTCAATGTGTCCAAGGATGCTGCCCAGTTGAGCAGAAAAGCGGGTCTTTTCCTCGGGCGTGAGCGCGAGTCGCGACAGTTCGGCGACCCGGTCTATATTTAGTTCGGCAGGTTGCGACATGGTCACTTGCGAATGCTGAAACCCGTGGATTGAACCACGTCAGCCTGGATTTTGGTAAACGCGGCATTCACTTCTTCGTCGGTGAGCGTCCGATCGGGCGCACGAAATACCAGTGAAAAGGCGAGGCTCTTAGTTCCTTCGGCGAGGCCTTTGCCTTGATAAACATCGAACACCGCAACGCTCTCCAAGCTGAAGGCGGTGCCAACGGCTGCACGGGCGGCTTTCGCAAGTGCTTTTTGCACCTCGCTGGCCACGGTCGCGACGGGAACCACCAACGCGAGGTCGCGCAGTGCGGCAGGTTGGAGGCTGAAATCGGCGTAGCGTTTGCGCGCTGACGAAGCGGCGGCGAGTTTCTCGGGCAGAATTGCGAAAAATCCCGCGTACACTTTTCCTTCGAGTCCATAAGCCTTCGCCATCGCGAGGCTGAGCAAACCGAAACGTGCCGTCCAACCCTGCTGCAAGTCGCCAGCAAGGGCCGATTGCCCTTCTTGCCAGCCGGTAGAGGGGCCTTGGGGTTCGACTAGAGGCTGCCGTTCGAGATCGAGGGCAGCCAAACCAGCGAGCGAGACGACGTGATGCTTGGCGGCGTAAAAATCAAACGCTTCGCGCTGACGCCAACGTCGCTCCGTGTCTTCGGCCACGATGAATCCGACCGCAGCGCACTCTAAATTTTGGCCGTTTTTCTCGATAAACACACGGCCTGTTTCACACAGACGTGAGACCGAGACGCCACGGGATTGATTCAATTTCAACGTAGCCAGCAAACCCGAGATGAGCGTGGGGCGCAGGTGCGATTGATCCTCGACGAAGGGATTTGCGAGCGCGAGTTGCGCGACGGCTCCTTCAGGAGCCCATGTCTTCACTTCGGTGCCTGGACGCAGCGTATAATTTACGCATTCGTGAAAATCGTGGCCGACGAGGTAATCGGTGACGCGTCGATTAAACAACACCACAGGATCATCATCGCCCACCAGACCAGGAACCGTGACCCGCGTCGGCGGAATACGCTCAGTGCCGTAGACGCGCAGAATTTCTTCCACCAAATCGATCGGTCGATCCAAGTCGTCACGCCAACTAGGGACTGTGACACGCCATTCGTTTCTCTTCGTCGTTTGCGCGCCAGGAGCCTCGTGCGTGACTTCGCTAAGCTCAGTGACTTTCAATTTCAGGGCTTCGAGCGCTTTTTTCATATCAGCATCAGCGATATCAAAACCGAGACGTTCGCGGACAAAAGCGGGAGCAAGCGTGATCTCACGGTGCCACGAAGTGGCTTCACCTACTTGGTGAACCGGGTGCACCACTTGACCGCCGGCGAACTCAACAATGAGATCAATCGCGCGCCAAGCCGCGGCTTGAGCGGCGTGCGCATCAACGCCGCGCTCGTAGCGATAGGCGGAATCAGAGGTGAGCCCTAGGCGCTTAGAGGTGGCTCGAATGGATTGGCGTTTAAAAATCGCGCACTCAATCACTAGGTCGGTGGTCTCAGCGGTGACCCCGGAGTTCTCTCCACCCATAATACCCGCGATGACGACCGGTTTGGCCCCATCGGCGATCACTAGCATCGAGCTATTGAGCGTGCGTTCCTTGCCATCAAGCGTGGTGATTTTTTCGCCATCAGCAGCGCGACGCACGATGATCTGAGCACCCGCGAGTTTGCGCGCATCAAAAGCGTGCAAGGGTTGGCCGCTTTCCAGCATAACGAAGTTACCGATATCAACGACGTTGTTGATGGAGCGGAGCCCGACGGCCGAGAGACGTTGCTGGAGCCAAGCCGGACTGGGACCGATCTTTATTCCGGTTACAACGTGAGCGAGGTAAAGCGGGCAATCATCGGGCGCCTCGACGCGTACGGCGGAGAGTAAATCCTGACGCGTGGCGGCGCCAGCAGCAAGAGCACCGCGGAATTTTCCCTGCGGATAAACCAGATCTTTTTTGAACCAAGCCGCGAGTTCACGCGCGATACCAAGGTGCGAAAGGCAGTCGGGACGATTTGGCGTGATCTCGATGTCGAATACCGTGTCACCCGGAGGTAAGACAGAGTTGATCGGCGTGCCGAGGGCAGGACGATCTGCGAGAATCATCAACCCGGCTGCGTCTTCGGAGATGCCCAGTTCCTTAGCGGAGCACATCATGCCGTCGGATGATTCACCACGGATTTTTGATTGTTTGATGACGAAGTCACCAGGGAGAACGGCTCCTGGCAGAGCGACGGGCACGCGATCACCTACAGTATAATTTTGCGCACCACAGACGATAGTTTTGACGCCAAGCGTCTCGCCCAATGAGACGGTGCAAACGGAGAGCTTGTCAGCGTTGGGGTGCTTGTTGCGCGTGAGAACTTCGCCCACAAGGACGTGATTTAGCTGAGGCGCACCGGTGCGAATGACGTTCTCAACTTCGAAACCGAGAAAGGTGATAGCACGACAAATCTCTTCGGCGGAGGCGTCGAGGGCGACATAGTCGCGCAACCAATTGAGGGAAATTTTCATCGATAGGAAATCAGGCGAACTGCTTCAGGAAGCGGAGGTCGTTTTGATAAAAGTAGCGGATGTCATCGATACCGTAGAGCAACATCGCGAGCCGTTCGAGGCCCATGCCAAAAGCGTACCCCGTCCAGACTTCAGGATCGTAACCGACCCCTGAAAAAACGGTGGGATCAACCATGCCGCAGCCACCGATTTCGATCCATTCCTTCTTAACCTTCGGCAGATGCTTCGCGCTCAAATCGACTTCGAAGCTGGGTTCGGTGTAACCGAAATAATGCGGGCGAAAACGCGTCTTGGTATCTTTGCCCAACAGCGATTCGAAAATATAATCCAACAGGGCCTTGAGGTCGCGCACCGTGACGTTTTTATCGACGTACAAACATTCGAGTTGATGGAAATTAGCCGAGTGCGTCGCGTCGGTGGTATCGCGCCGGTAAACGCGGCCCGGCGACACAATGCGAATAGGGGGCGCGCCTTTGAGCATCGTGCGGATCTGAACCGAGGAGGTGTGCGTACGGAGTAGATATTTTTCTCCGGGGGTTTTCTTAGCGACGTTAGCGAAACGGACGTCTTCCGGTAGATAGAAGGTATCTTGGGCATCGCGAGCCGGATGATCAGCGGGGGTGTTGAGCGCATCGAAGCAATAGTACTCCGTCTCTACCTCAGGACCGTCGGCCACCGTAAATCCGACTTTGCGCAAGATGCGGCACATCTCTTCGCGAACTAAAGTCAGGGGGTGATAAGTCCCTGGGCCGACATCAGGCGCAGGGAGTGTGGCGTCGACCGCTGGACCGACCTGCGCCGCAAGTTCATTGATTTCCAAGCGGGCGTGCACCGCGTCGAGTTGCGATTGGAGCTGAGTCTTCGCTTCGTTGATAAGTTTGCCCATGGCGGGACGGGCTTCTTTGGGCACCGTGCCCATCTGTTTCATCAGCGCGGTGAGCTCACCGTTAGGGCCGACGTAGCGAGCCTTCGCGGCTTCGAAATCTGGCCGAGCAGATAGCAGAGGCAACTCAGCGGAGGCCTTGGCGAGAAGTGCGGAAAGTTGATCTTGCATGGATAAAATTATCTGAAACTAGACCCAAATCACAGCACCTGCGATAAAGGGAAACTTCGTTAAAAACCAGCGTAGGACTTGGACAAAAAAAAAGGACGCAGCTTCTTGAGAAGCCCGTCCTCTGATTGATTTTGCAGAGAGCGAGCCGAGCGGGCTCGCGTTGGAATCGCTTTAGGCCTTCTTCGTAGCGGCAGCCTTGGCCTTCAACGCGTCTTGTGCTTGTTTCACAAGGCCGTTAAAAGCAATCTCATCACGGATCGCGAGATCGCTCAAAACCTTACGGTCGAGCATGATATTCGCGGCGGCGAGACCCTCAATGAAGCGGCTGTAAGTCATGCCAGCGGCACGACAAGCGGCATTCAAACGCACGATCCAGAGGCCGCGATTATTGGCCTTCTTTTTCTTGCGATCGATGTAGGCGTATTGCCAAGCGTGTTGGACAGCTTCTTTCGCATAACGGAAGAGCTTGGATTTATTGCCGAAATAGCCACGGGCGTATTTCAGGACTTTCTTATGCCGCTTGCGGGAAGCGGGGGAGTTTGTTGCACGAGCCATGTTGGATTTTTCCTTTTGTTAGTCGCCAGCGGGTCGGCTTAAGATTTCACCCGTTGAACGAAGTTATAGTTTGCTGAAGCTGATCGGTTTAGAGACCGAACGGGAGACAGCGTTTGAGGGGCTTAGCGTGGCCTTCGGCAACCTGTTTGTCCCGGGAGGCACGACGCTTTTGCTTCGTGCTCTTCGAGGCCAACAGGTGACGGAAGCCAGGCGTGCGACGCATAAGCTTACCGGTAGAGGTGAGCTTGAAGCGCTTAGCCACGGACTTTTTGGTCTTTTGCATGGAGAGAAACGAAGAAAACAGACCACTCAGCGCCAACTGTAAAGGGCAAAAAGCTGGTCCCCCCAAGCGCAAAGATGAAGCCCCTACCCTATTTGGGTAAGAAAGATGAAACCTAAAGAAAATTACCACAGACACTGGGTGGTAAAACAAAGCCCAAAAACAGTGCACTATTTAAAACCTCGGTATAACGCCGCAAATGGGCACAAAAAAAGCGGGGCGCAAATCGCCCCGCCTAATCACGCAGCTGAAATATATAATGAGTTAAGTCGTAAACGGCTTAGACTCAATTTCCCTGCGGCAAACCAAAAAGAATTACTTCTTCTTTTTCGCAGCAACTTTCTTTTTTGCGACGGCTTTCTTAACCGGTTTTTTCGAGGCAGTGGACTTGGTGGTTTTTTTGGCCATGAAAAATTATTGGCATCTTTTTTTATGAATGGCACGCAAAATTTTTCATTTCTGCGCAGTTTGTTTCACCCGCCATTTTCCGCGCTAACAATGCCATGATTTCTCGAGGGAGG
>RGAX01000052.1 GCA_009919985.1 Opitutaceae bacterium | reverse complement strand
GGACAGGCCCTCAACTTTCAGGGGTGGTTGGACGTGGAGCAAGTCTTGGATGAGGGCGGCGTGCTATAGAAAAAGAGCTGCGAGATTTAAGGACGCAGGCTTGCCGAAAGCGTGACGGCGGGCATCGTCACGGAGTTCCCCTTTCCCCATGAGTAGCACTATGAACGTAGTTTCTTCGCGGCGTATTTTATCGGTCATCGGTTGGAGCGCGGTCATCGCGCTCGGTACGGCGTGTATCGCGGTGTTGGCGTGGCATCGCGGCGAGCCGCTGAGCGCATTATGGATGGTCGTCGCGGCGTTGTGTGTGTTCGCGATTTCTTACCGGTTTCACTCGGCGTGGTTGATGGCGAAGGTGTTCGCGCTCGATGAGCTGCGGGCGACGCCGGCGGAGACGAAGGGTGATGGCAAAGACTACGTGAAGACAAACAAGTGGGTCGTCTTTGGGCATCATTTCGCGGCGATCGCGGGGCCGGGGCCGTTGGTCGGGCCGGTGCTGGCGGCGCAGTTTGGGTATTTACCGGGGATGTTGTGGATGCTGATCGGCGCGACCCTCGGCGGCGCGGTACACGATAGTATGATCATGTTTTGTTCGGTGCGGCGCGGCGGAAAATCGCTCGGCCAGATGGTGCGCGATGAAGTCGGGCCGTTTGCCGGGCTGGTGGCCCTGGTGAGTATTTTAGGGATCATGGTGATCTTGCTCGCGGTGCTGGCGCTCGTGGTGGTGAACGCGCTGGCGGAAAGCCCTTGGGGTTTATTTACAATTTTGGCGACGATGCCGATCGCCGTGGTGATGGGCCTGGCGATGCGCGGCACCCACGACGGAGCGAAACTGATCTGGATTAGCGCGGCGGGGTTGGTGGCGCTGTTGGTGGCAGTTTGGGGCGGTCAATTTCTGCCCGGCACGCGCCTCGAACACTGGCTCACGCTCAATGGCACGACGCTGGCGTGGGGCATCATGGTGTATGCGGTGATCGCTTCGGTGTTGCCGGTCTGGATGCTGTTGGCGCCGCGGGATTATCTGAGTACGTTTATGAAAATCGGTACGGTCATCGCGCTTGGGATCGCCATCGCGGTGCTGGCGCCGACCTTGCAGATGCCGGCGGTCACCAAGTTCATTGACGGCACGGGGCCGGTGTTCGCGGGGCCGGTGTTTCCGTTCTGCTTTATCACCATCGCGTGCGCGGCGCTATCGGGGTTTCATTCGATCATTTCTTCGGGCACGACTTCGAAGCTGCTCGCGCGTGAAAACCACATTCGCGTTGTCGGCTACGGCGCGATGATCACCGAGATGTGTGTCGGCATCATGGCGCTCATCGCGGCGTGTGCGATGGCTCCGGGTGAATATTTCGCGATCAACATGAAAGGCGAGCCGGCGGCTGTCGTAGCGAAAGTCACGGCGCTGGGTTTTCCGGTGACGACGACGCAAATGGCCGATCTGGCGGCGAGCGTGGGCGAGAAGACGATGGTGGGCCGCACGGGTGGCGCGCCAACATTTGCTGTGGGCATGGCGCACATGTTTGCGGGCGTGGTGGGTAGCAAGGCTGCGCTCGCACTGTGGTATCACTTCGCGATCATGTTTGAGGCGCTGTTTATTTTGACGGCGATCGACGCGGGCACGCGGGTGGGGCGATTTATCGTGCAGGATTTACTGGGCTACATTTGGAAGCCGCTCGGCGAGACGAAATCCACTGCCGGTAATTTCATCGCGACGGTCGCTTTCGTGGGCGCGTGGGGTTGGTTTTTATATCAGGGCGTGGTAGATCCGCTCGGCGGCATCAATTCACTCTGGCCGATCTTTGGCGTGGCTAACCAACTGCTCGCGGTGGTCGCGCTCGCGCTCGGTACGACGGTGTTACTGAAGATGGGCCGAGCGCGCTATGCGTGGGTCACGCTTTTACCCTTGGCTTGGTTGCTTGCAGTAACCTCGACCGCCGGTCTCATGAAAATATTTAGTCCCGCGCCCGTTGGATTTTTGGCGATCGCTCGTAGTTTTGAGGCTAAAATCGCCGCGGGCGGCACGCCGGCGGAGATGAAGATGTGGCAGACCTTGCTTTTAAATAATCGAGTGGATGCCGCCGTTACCGGCGCGTTTCTCATCCTCGTCACGCTCGTGGTCGCGGCCAACGCCCGCGTGTGGTGGCAGATCCTTGTCGGCCGCAAGAATCACTTCTTGCGCGAAGATCCCTACGTCGCGCTCGCGCCAGCTAATTTCTGATTTTACCTAACCGTTTACTCGCTCCCTTCGTCTTTCTTTCCCCATGCCCATCATCACTGCCAGCAAGACTCAGCCCACATATGATGTGATCGTCGTCGGTTCCGGTGCCGGCGGCGGCCAGACGGCCTACACGCTCGCGATGGAGGGCGTGAAAGTCCTCATGCTCGAAGCCGGGCGCAACTACGACCCGGTCAAAGAAACCGCGATGTTTCAGACTAACGGCCAAGCGCCACTGGCCGGCTCGAGCACGGTGGATAAACCTTTCGGTTTTCACGACTCCACCGTTGACGGCGGTTGGCAGGTGCCGGGCGAGCCTTACACGAGCGCCTCGAGCGATCCTACACGCCAATTCTGGTGGTGGCGCGCGCGGATGCTCGGCGGTCGCACTAACCATTGGGGCCGTATCTCCCTGCGCAACGGCCCCTACGATTTCAAACCTTACTCTCGCGACGGGCTTGGCCTCGATTGGCCTATCGGCTACGAAGACGTCGCGCCCTACTACGATAAAGTCGAGATGCTCATCGGCGTTTACGGGTCCAACGAAGGCCTCGAAAACACCCCCAATTCTCCCGAAGGCGTGCTCCTGCCGCCGCCCAAGGCCCGCGCCGGCGAATTGCTCGCGCAAAAACGCGCCAAGAAACTCGGCCTGCCGGTCATCCCGATTCACCGCGCGGTTCTCAGCGTGAAGCAAGACGCCGAGCGCATCCCCGCGAAACTTCACCCGCAGAATCCCACCGCGCAGCGCATCCTTGCGCAGGCTATGCGTGATCGCGCCGCGTGTTTCTGGGCGACGCAGTGCGGCCGCGGTTGCTCGATCAAAGCCAACTACCAATCCACCACCGTCCATCTGCCGCCCGCCCTCGCAACGGGTAACCTCGATATTCTCCCCAACGCCATGGTGCGAGAGATCACCATGGACGAAAACGGTAAGGCCACAGGCGTCGTCTACATCGACCGCGTTACCGGCGAAGCCCACGCGCTAAAAGCCCGCGTCGTTGTTCTCGCCGCGAGCTCGGCCGAGTCTGTGCGCATCCTACTCAATTCCAAGTCCCCGCGTTACCCCAACGGCCTCGCCAACTCCAGCGGCCTGGTCGGCAAATACATCATGGACACCGTGGGCGCGCGCCTCGGCGGCCAGATTCCTCTCCTCGAAAACATGCCCTCTCACAACGAGGACGGTGCCGGCGGCGCCCACATGTATGTGCCGTGGTGGCTCTATCAGGAACAAAAAGCTGGCAAACTCGACTTCGCCCGCGGCTACCACATCGAGTTTCAGACGGGTCGCAGCATGCCCGGCCTTGGTGCCGCTACGGCGGTCGCCGGCCTCACCGAAGGTAGTTACGGTCGTAAATTCAAAGAAGAAGCCCGCCGCTACTATGGCACCTTCGTCAGCTTCTCCGGCCGGGGTGATATGATTCCCAACGCCGACTCTTACTGCGATCTAGACCCTACGGTGAAAGACAAATGGGGTACCCCGGTTTTGCGTTTTCACTGGAAATGGTCCGACCACGAGACCCGCCAAGCCGCGCACATGCAGCGCACCTTTGCTGATATCATCACTGCCATGGGCGGAAAGCCCAACAAGCTCGACGCCACTGGGCTTCAAGCCATCGAGCCGGGTGGTAAGATCATCCACGAAGTCGGCGGCACCATTATGGGCGTCGACCCCAAAAAATCCGTTACCAACCAATGGGGCCAAACCTGGGATGTAAAAAATATCTTCGTCAACGACGGCGGCC
Organism: Opitutaceae bacterium; assembly: GCA_009919985.1. Lineage (GTDB taxonomy): Bacteria > Verrucomicrobiota > Verrucomicrobiia > Opitutales > Opitutaceae > Tous-C4FEB. Next base: position 11,826 of record RGAX01000052.1, on the reverse strand, counting down.
CCTTCGCCAGCAACGCCGACAAAAATCCCACCCTCACCATTATGGCGCTTGCCTGGCGCGCCAGCGATTACCTCCTCGCTGAAATGAAGAAAGGAAACCTCTAACATGACCCCGTCCGATTCTTCCTCGCGGCCCCGTCTGGATCGCCGCACCGCCATCAAGTGGATGCTCACCGCCGCCGCCTCGGTTGCCATCATGGATCGTGCCGCCGCTGCCGGTGCCGACACTACTACCAGCAAGGCCGCCGTCGGCTATGGTACCGATCCCGAGCTCAACAAAATCTACAAACCCGGCGATTTCTGGGCCCTCTCATTTACCGCCGGTCAACGCCGCACCGCTACCGCGCTCTGCGACGTCATCATCCCCGCCGACGCGAAATCCCCCGCGGCCTCCGCTGTCGGTGTGCCCGACTTCATCGACGAATGGATCAGCGCACCCTATCCCGGCCATGACAAAGACCGCGCGCTCATCCTCGACGGCCTCGTCTGGATCGACGCCGAGTCACAGAAACGCTTCGGCAACGACTTCGCCGATCTTGTCGCCGGCCAACAACGCGCCCTCTGCGATGACATCTGCTACGGCCCCAAGGCCAAGCCCGAGTTCAAAACTGCCGCGCTCTTTTTTAACAAATTCCGCGACCTCACCTCAGGTGGTTTTTACACCACCCCCGAAGGCATGAAAGACCTCGGCTACATCGGCAACGTCCCTCTAGCCACTTATGACGGCCCCACGCCCGCCGCGCTCAAACACCTCGGCCTCGCCTGATTTTAGAGCATGGGCGCGCCGTTTAATTCGTGGCGCGCCCTGAGTTTACTTTGACCTGTCTATCGCCTTCGGGCTTTTAATTTCACCTTTTCGCATGACCAAGCCACGCCCTTCCCGCACCTCGGCTCGCTTGCCCGCCGCCGCGCAACGCGCCGTTGTGGATCACAGTTTCGTGCCGGTGCGGGCCAAGCTTATCGAGGTCGCGGCGTTCCTTGACCGCGTCGAACGCTACGGCGCTGCGGGCGACTTCCGCTGCGCCGCTCTGCGCCAAGCCGCCAAAATTCTCGTCGATGGCAAACCCGCCCGGGCCCGCCGCATCCTTGAGCAACTCAGCGATCCCACCACGCAGCCCGACGCCATCACCTCGGGCAAAGCCGCCCTTGGCGCGTGGCAAAAACCTTCGTTCCCTAAGCGGGCTAAATAATCTCCGACCATGCGCTACATCGAGCCCCACGGCCATATGGTGAGCCGCACCACCGACGACTATCAGGCTATGGTCACGGCCGGTTGCGTTGCCGTTTGCGAACCTGCGTTTTGGGCCGGCTTCGACCGCAGCTCGGCCGACGGTTTTCGTGATTATTTCCGCCAGATCACCGATTACGAACCGGCCCGCGCTGCCAAATTTCTCCTCCCGCATTTCGCCTGGCTTTGCATCAACCCGAAGGAAGCCGAAGACCTCGCCCTCGCGGCGGATGTCCTTGCGATGATTCCGGAGTTTCTCGCTAAGCCCAACGTGCTCGGCATCGGCGAGATCGGCCTCAATCGCAACACGCGCAACGAGCTCAAGGTCTTCGAGCAACACGTCGACCTCGCGGTGAAATACAACCAGCTCATTCTTGTCCACACTCCCCACTTGGAGGACAAACTCAAAGGCACGCGCTTGATTGTCGATATGCTCCGCTCGCATCCCGGTGTGAAACCCGAACGCGTTATCATCGACCACGTCGAAGAGCACACGGTGAACCTCGTCCTCGACCGCGGTTTCTGGGCTGGCATCACGCTTTATCCCGATTCCAAATCTTCGCCGCCCCGCGCCGTGGATATGTTGGAAACCTCCGGCCATGACCGCATCTGGCTCAACTCCGCCTGCGACTGGGGTGTGAGCGATCCGCTCGCCGTACCGAAGGCCGCGTTTGAAATGCGGCGCCGTGGTTACAGCGCCGCGTACGTCGATCAAGTGCTCTACCAGAACCCCGTGCGCTTCCTCTCGCAGTGCCCGAAGTTTCGCCTCGGCGATTGATTCGTCGGATGCAACTCAACCACGGCCTGCATCTCGCCTACTGCACCAACGTCCACCGCGGCGAAACGTGGGCGCAGACGTTTGAAACTCTCGAGCGCCACACGCTCGTCGTTCGCCGCCGCGTTGCCGCCGGTCTCCCGTATGCGATCGGCCTGCGTCTCGGTGCTCGTGCTGCCGAAGAACTCGCGCAACCCGCCACGCTGACCGCCTTCCGCCACTGGCTCGACGCACACGACTGCTACGTTTTCACAATCAATGGATTTCCCTACGGCAGCTTCCACGGCACGCGCGTGAAGGAGCAGGTCTATGCGCCGGATTGGTCTACGCCTGAGCGCCTCGCCTACACGCAACGCCTTTTCGCGCTTATCGCGCAACTCGTCCCCGCAGGCGTCGCGGGCAGCGTGAGCACCGTTCCCGGCTCATTCAAAGTCTGGACCCAAGACGACCCCGCGCGCCGCGCCGCGATTTTCGCCAACGTCACCGCGATCGGCCGCACCATCGCTGAACTTTCCGAACGCACGGGCCGCGACCTACACCTCGGCCTTGAGCCGGAACCGTGCTGCACGTTCGAGACGACGCCTGAGACCGTGGATTTTTTCAACGCCTGGCGTGCGAGCGATCGCGCCGTCGATTCTGAAGGACTACTGCGCTGCGTCGGCGTGAACTACGATTGTTGCCATCTCGGCGTCGAATTTGAATCGGCGCCCGTCGCGCTCGATCGTCTCGTCGCCGCCGGCCTGCGCCTCAGCAAAATTCACCTCAGTTCAGCGCTTCGCGTTAAACCCGATGCCGCCGGTCGCGCCGCGCTCGCGGCCTTTGTCGAGCCGACGTACCTTCATCAAGTCGTCGTGGGCTCTGCTGCCACCGGCATCGTTCGTCGGCGTTACGTCGATCTACCTGATGCGCTCGCCGACGCCGACGCCGCGCCTGCGCAGCTCGACGACGAGTGGCGTGTCCATTTTCATCTCCCGCTGCACGCCGCGCCCGGCGCGCCGTTTGGCGACACGCGGGACCATCTACTCGGCGCGCTGGATTGGATGCAGGCCCATCCGACAGCTTGCCAGCACGCCGAAATGGAAACCTATACCTGGGAAGTGCTCCCGCCCGCGTTGCGCGTGAGTATCGAAGATCAACTCGTGGGCGAATACGATTGGACGCTCGCCGCGCTCCGCGCCCGCGGCCTAGCCTGATATTGCATCGATGAGCGCCTCACCGCTTCGCCTCTGGCTTGATCTCGCCCGTGCGGGCAATTTTCCCTCGGTGTGGAGTAACGTCCTTGCCGCGCTCTTGCTTTCCGCGCCCGCAGTGGGTTGCTGGCCTGCTGTCGATTTGCTCCTGCTCGCCGCGCTCGCCGGCAGTCTTGCCTACGCGGGCGGCACGACGCTCAACGACGCTTTCGACGCCGACTTTGATCGCCAACATCGGCCTGAGCGCGCGATTCCGCGCGGGCTCATCGCGCGCTCGAGCGTCGCGGGGGTCGGTACCTTGCAACTTGCGGCCGGACTAAGCTTGTTGATTTTTCTCGGCGCTTCGTCGCTCGCCGCGGCGGGTTTGGCCGCAACGATTCTTCTCTACGATTGGCTGCACAAACGCTGGACCGGCTCGGTCGTATTGATGGCGGGTTGCCGCGTGATGCTCGCGGTTACGCTTGCGACCCTGCCCGGACAAACCATGGGTCCAGCCTTTGTCGCGTGGCTCGTCGCGCTTTTTGTCTACATCGTCGTCTTGAGCCTGCTCGCCCGCCGCGAATATCACCCCGGAGCGCCGGCGGAGAAGCTCGGGAAAATCGTCCGCAAGATGCTCGCCTTCATTCCATTGGTGGACGCGGGGGCGTTGCTCGCGACGATGGCTTTGATCCCCGCTGCCTGTTGCGCGGCCGCGGTGCCGCTTGGCAAGTGGGCGCAGCGTAAAGCGTCTTCGAGTTGAGCGTGCGATTGCGGCCTTGCGGTGGTGCTCGGGATGCGGGCTAATTCCAGCACGTCCATGGCCGAGCCCTCCTCCGTCGTTTCTTTCCCTATTACGCTGCAAAATGAGCATCGGCTTATTTTCACGCGCGACGTATTCGCGCCGGAAAACCTCACGCTCGCGCAGACGCTCACGCCACGGGAGCCGGGCGAACGCATCCGTGCGTTGGTGTTTTGGGACGCGGGGTTGGAAAAAGCTTTTCCGGGCATCGCCTCGAAGATCACGCGCTGGTTTGCGGCGCGCGGTGACGCGATCCGGCTCGCCGCGGAGCCTGTGGCCTTGGCCGGTGGCGAAGCGGTAAAAAACGATTTCTCACAGCTCGAAACTATTTGGGCGGCGATCGAGGCCGCGGGCCTTTGCCGGCATTCGTACGTGATCGCGGTTGGCGGTGGTGCGGTGCTGGATCTCGTCGGTTTCGCAGCGGCGACGGCGCATCGCGGAATTCCGCTGGTGCGTTTACCTACGACAAGCCTCAGCCAAGGCGACGGTGGCGTGGGCGTTAAAAACGGGGTGAATTATTTTGGAAAGAAAAACTGGCTCGGCGCCTTCGGCGTACCGCACGCGATTATCAACGATCTGGATTTTTTGCGCGGTTTACCTGAGCGCGAACGGCGCGTGGGCTTGATTGAAGCGGTCAAGGTCGCGCTGATCCGCGACGCGAAGTTCTTTGAATTCATCGAAGCGCGGGTCGCGGCATTGGCGAAATTTGAGCCGGAAGCCTTTGAAGCGGTGATTCGCGAAAGCGCGCGGCAGCATATGGAGCATATCGCGACGGGCGGCGATCCGTTTGAACGCGGATCGGCGCGGCCGTTGGATTTTGGGCATTGGGCGGCGCATAAATTGGAGCAGCTTACGGACTTTCGCGTGAGCCACGGCGAGGCCGTCGCCGTCGGTATGGCGATTGACCTGATTTACGCGCGTCGTACCGGATTACTGCCGGAGGCGGAGGCGGAGCGTATTCTTGGCGTCATTTGTGCGCTCGGTTTCGAGTTGTTCGCGCCGGTGAAACAAATCCGCAGTGCGACAGGCCGGCAGGATATGTTAGATGGATTGGAAGAATTTCGAGAGCACCTCGGTGGACGTTTGACGATTCCGATGATCCGCGCGCCGGGCGTGCGGCTGGATATTCATGAGATCGACGGCGCGGTGGTGAAGGCGGCTTTTGATGAATTGCGGGAGCGATATGGCTGAGCGTACGGCGATCCTCAATGTCGTTGGGCTCACCGCGCGCGGGTTAGGGCCGGATACGCCACGGTTGCTCGCGGCGGCGCAGGCGGGGGGATTGATCCGGGTTAAGCCGGTGTTGCCGGCGGTAACGTGTACGGCGCAGAGCACGTATCTGACCGGGCTTACGCCGGCGGGCCACGGCTGCGTGGCGAATGGTTGGTACGATCGAACGCTCGCCGAGCATCACTTTTGGAAGCAGTCGAATCACCTCGTGCAGGGGCCAAAACTCTGGGAGAGGTTGCGTGAACGTCGCCCGGGGTTTACGTGCGCGAAGTTATTTTGGTGGTACAACATGTACTCATCGGCCGATTGGTCGATTACGCCGCGCCCGATGTATCCGGCGGATGGGCGGAAAGTGTTTCCGTTTCCAGCGTTTTGGGGTCCGCGGGCTGGGATCGCGTCATCGGAGTGGATTGCGCGCTCGGCGGAGTGGGTGGAGCAACGGCACCGGCCGGATCTGTCGCTGGTTTATCTGCCGCATTTGGATTACAACCTACAGCGGCTCGGGCCGGATGATCCGCGGATGGTGGCGGACTATCGCGAGATTGATCGCGTCGCGGGCGGGCTGATGGATTTTTATGCGCAGCGCGGCGTGCGCTCGGTGGTGCTTTCGGAGTACGGGATCACCGCGGTGAAGCGTACGATCGCGCTGAACCGGGTGTTTCGTGCGCGAGGCTGGATCACGATCAAAGAAGAGCTCGGGCTGGAGTTGTTAGACTGCGGCGCGAGCAAGGTCTTCGCTATCGTGGATCATCAAGTGGCGCATATTTATGTGAATGACCGCTCGTTGCTCGCGGCGGTGCAGGCGGCGGTCGAGGGCGTTGACGGCGTGGCGCGCGTGCTTGATGTGGCGGCGCAGCGCGCGGCCGGGCTCGACCACGTGCGGTCGGGCGACTTCGTGGCGTTTTCGACGGAGGATGCGTGGTTCACCTATTATTATTGGGAAGACGCGTCGCGCGCGCCGGATTTCGCGCGTTGTGTCGATATCCACCGCAAGTACGGCTACGATCCAGTGGAGTTGTTTGTGGACCCGTTGATTCGTTTTCCGAAATTAAAGGTCTTGGGCAAACTGGCGCGCAAGGCGCTCGGTTTCCGGATGCTGATGGATGTGATCTCGCTTGATCCGTCGTTGGTGAAGGGTTCTCACGGGACGTGTCCGGCGGATGCTGCCGAGTGGCCGGTGTTGATCGGCACAGGGGTTACGCCGGGGGATGAACCCATCGCGGCGACGGCGGTGCATGAGCGGTTGCTGGCGGCGTGTCTGCGGTAGCGCGGGCGGGCGCAGGGTCGGCGCGGGGCACAAAAAAAGAGCGGTTCCAAAGAACCGCTCTTTTTGAAACGTAGGCCTCGGCTTAGACTTCGTAGGCCGGGAGGATCTTGTCGACGCGGGACTTATCGAGCTTGGCGAACACGGGCACGCCATCGACGTAAGGCACGGCGACTTCACCCACGATGAGGGGTTGGGCGTAGCGCAGGAACTGGAAGTTCATGCTCACGCCGTCTTCGTTGATCCAATCCTTCGGAAGCTTCTTCACGCCGTTGGCAATCTCGCTCAAGGTGGCCAGGCCGGTCTCGACGGTGTAGTGCTCAGTGTCGCCGCGGACGAGGGTGATCATTTTGTCGGTCTCGCCGTTAATCGCGGCTTCGACGGCGGCTTGGCCGGCGAGGAACGCTTCGTCTGCGTCGGTCTTGGAACCGGCGTGGGCGGCGGCGCGTTGGGTGATACCGGGTTTAGCGACGCGGACTTTGACGCCGGGAATATGGGCTTCGATGATTTCACCGAGAGCGTCGCCGGCGCCGCCGAGTTTGGCGTGGCCGAAGGCGTCCGTAGCGGCATCGGCCGCGAGGTAATTGCCGTCGGAGTCAACGAGACCTTCAGCCACGACGATTTGGCAGAATTTCTCGCGCTTGAGCACGCGCTTGATGTCCTCGAGGACCTTTTCTTGGGAGAAAGGAACTTCGGGCAGGAGGATAATATGGGGGGGATCGTGCGGGTGATCTTTACGTTTGGCGAGGGTGGCGCCGGCGGCGATCCAACCAGCGGAGCGGCCCATGACCTCGATGATGGAAACGAGGTCGCCTTGGCCCATGGCCTCGTTGTCACAGGCCAGCTCGCGCACGGTGGTGGCGAGGTACTTGATGACGGAGCCATAGCCGGGGGTGTGGTCGGTGAGAGGGAGATCGTTATCGATCGTCTTGGGTACACCGATGACGCGGAGCTCGTAGCCCTGCGCTTGCGCGAGCTTGGAGATCTTGTCGGCAGTGTCCTGGGAGTCGTTGCCGCCGATGTAGAAGAAATAGCGGATGTTGTGGGCCTTGAAGACTTCAAGGACGCGGTCGAAATCGGCCTGCTTCTTGAGTTTGTAACGGCAGGTGCCGAGGGCGGCGCCGGGCGTGTGCTTGAGGGCGCGGATCTGCTGCTGGGATTGGGCCGCGAGGTCGATCAGGTCCTCTTGAAGAATACCGAGCACGCCGTTGAGCGTGCCGTAAATCTCCTCGATGCACTCATGGTTGAGCGCTTCGGCAATGATGCCGGCGACGCTGGCGTTAATGACGGCGGTGGGGCCACCGGATTGGCCCACCAAAACGTTTCCTACGAGTTCAGCCATGATAGTGTGGTGTTAAATTTATACGGGGATTCGACTGCGAGAATGGGAAAGAAAGCGCGTGTGGAGCGGCGGAAGCAAACGAAAATTTCCCGGCGCTCCTGATGTCTGGCCTAGGTGCTAGGTTCGGCAGGCCATATTATAACAAGCGCGCTGGGTGGTAAGCGGACGCGCCGGGGTAGCGTTTGGCGAGGGGGCGGGCGGTGGCGACGAAGGTATCGACTTGCTGCGGCGCGGCGCCGACAAAGCGCGCGCTATCGGCGAGAATGGCGCGGAGGTCTTTTAAGTTCAGGCCGATACGCGGGTCGCCGGCGAGGCGGTTGAGGAGATCAGCGTCGCCTTCGCCGGAGCGCAGGGCCTTGGCGGCGGCGAGGGCGTGTTCCTTAATGGCTTCATGCGCGGTCTCGCGGCCGGCGCCGCGTTTTACGGCTTCCATCATGATCGTGGTGGTCGATAGAAATGGCAGGTTGCGCTCGTTTTCGGCGGCGATGGCGGCCGGAAACACGTCCATCTGGCGCAGTACGGTGAGGTAGGTCTCCAGGAGACCATCGATCGCGTAGAACGCATCAGGCAGGGCGACGCGGCGCACGACGGAGCACGAAACGTCGCCCTCGTTCCACTGGTGGCCGGCGAGCGCGGAGGTCATGGCGACGTAGCCGGAGAGAATCGTGGAGAAGCCGCAGATGCGCTCGCAGTTGCGGGCGTTGACTTTGTGAGGCATCGCGGAGGAACCCACCTGGCCCGCTTGGAAACCCTCGGTGAGCAAGCCGGCGCCCGCCATCAGCCGGAGTGTGGTGGCGAAACTCGCCGCGGCGGCGCCGAGTTGATGGAGCGCGGTGACCACTTCGAAATCCAGCGAGCGTGGATAAACCTGCCCGACCGCATCAAGCGACGCGTTGAACCCTAGGTGTTTGATGACGCGGGCCTCGAGGGTCGCGACTTTCTTGGCGTTACCGCCGAGGAGCGTGAGTTGATCGAGCTGCGTACCGACGGCGCCCTTTAGCCCGCGTACGGGATAGCGCGCGACGAGCTCTTCGATGCGGGTGAACGCGCCGAGAAGTTCCTGCCCGAACATCGCGAGACGTTTGCCGAGGGTGGTGGGTTGGGCGGGGACGTTGTGGGTGCGGCCGGTGAGCATCAGGCCGCGGTGCGTCGCGGCTTGGCGTGAGAGAGCGAGGAGCGCCGCAGCGGTTTTGAAACGCACGACTTTAAGGGCGCTGAAAATCTGCAGCTGCTCGACATTTTCTGTGAGATCGCGGCTCGTGAGCCCGAGATGAATGAATTGGCGGCCGGCGAGTTCGGAGAACTCCTCGATGCGGGCCTTGACGTCGTGCAGCGTGACGCGTTCGCGCTGGGCGATGGCGGCGAGGTCGATCTGATTTTTAACGCGCTCGTAGTCCTTGATCGCGGCGGCCGGAATGGCGACGCCGAGGTCGCGCTGCGCCTTCATGACGGCGATCCAGAAATCGCGCTCAAGGGCGACGCGCCCGTGTTGCGACCAGATGGATTTCATCGCGGCCGAGGCGTAGCGCTCGGCGAGGACGTTGGGGATGGTGGAATCTGCGGTGGTGGCGGTGGAGGCGTGCACGGTTAAAAGAATTGAGTAAGCGGGCCCGAAGGCGATGAGGCCAACGGAAAATCTTCGCCCAATTCCGCCGCAAGGCGGGCGCGCCTACTGGTTAGGTCGTGAGGCAACGGACAGCGAGCTCGCGCATCACTTCTTCCTGAGCGTTGTTTGGCCGGCGGATGATTTCTTCAAACGCGACGATGAATTCCTGCTGATTGTCGATCAAGCGACGCAGCGAGGGTAACTTCGCGCTGCTGGCGAGTTTGCCGACGTACCAAGCGTTTTGGGAAAATAAGTTAAACGAGTTTTTCTCGGTCGCGCCGATGAAGTGCTTGCCGTAAGTGGCCTGGGCCTTGGGTAGACCGTCGAGACCGCGGGCGCCCACACGGGCCTCGCCGCTGTCGAGAAGCGCGCGGACCTGGAGGAGGATGCGGTTGCGATTTTGCAGGGCGCTGATGATCGGGCGGGCATCGCCGCCGCTGAAAAAATGGCCATGCAAAGCCGCGAGCGTCCACTTTAGGTCGCCGCTAAAAAACGCTTCCGCGGCTTCAAAAAAATCACCCGCCGCGACATTCGGCGTGAGTTCGGCGACGTGAGATTCCTCAATTTTGGCACCGGGGCCATGGGTGGCGGCGGGCGCGGCAGGTTGAGCGTACGCAGCGAGTTTGCGGGTTTCCTCTACGACAAGACGGGTATTAGCGCCGACTTTTTGGAGGAGGAGCTCTAGGGCGCCGGGGGCAAAGGAGACGCCAAGGCTTTGGGCTTCAGTGAGCGCCACGCCCTTCAAGGCCTCGCCGGCGTCTTCTCCGTCGCCACCGGCGAGCGCGAAGTCGGCGTGTTTTTCGCACCACTTGGGAAAGGCTCGGCGGCGATCCACGGGTGAGGCCGTGATCAAAATCGAAGTTTCCTCAGGGTTCACGCTGGTGAGGAGCGCTTGGAGATCCTCTACCAGTTTAAGGGTGCCCTCGGCGCGACCGGTAACGCTATCGGCCAAGAAGTTGATGTCCTTGAGCCAGACAACGCGTTTGCCACCAAACATCGAGACGGTCTGCACGCTCTCGCGGAAACGGTTAAGCGCGGACTCGACTTCACTCATGTTGGCGGCGAAGCCGTTGATCGTCTCACGGGCAAACTCATCGGTGAGCTCGGCGGTGAGGGCAGCGAAACGCTCCGCGCCCATCCGGCCGACGAGGTAATCGTCCTGTCCGCAGATGAAAGTGAAAGGTTTCGCCGAAGCCATGGGGTTATATGGCGAGGAAGCGGCCGCGGGCGCACGAAAAAAATCGCCAGCGTGGTCCCGGTGCTCTGAATCGGGGTTCTACTTAATATGCCTAACAGCCCCACCGCTCCATCGGCCGCACCTCAATCTTGGCGGCGCGATTTTCTGCTACTCGCGGTCGGTTTTGGCGCCCTTTATTTTGCGCTCCTGGGCGGGCATCCACTTTCTAATCCCGACGAAGGCCGCTATGCGTCGATCCCGCGCGAGATGATCGCGAGCCACGACTACGTCACGCCGCGGCTCAACGGCGTGAACTATTTTGAAAAGCCGCCGCTTTTATATTGGGCGGTGGCGGGGTGTCTGCAGGTTTTTGGATTTAATGAATGGGCGGTGCGTATCATGCCGGCACTGAGCGGGCTTGGCGGCGTGTTGCTAACCTATGCGGCGGCGCGGCGTTGGCAGGGTCGCGCGGTGGGCTTGGCGTCGGCGGTGGTGCTCGGGACCTCGCTATTGTTTTTCGCGCTCTCGCGGATCCTGATTCTTGATATGGCGGTCTCGATGCTGATGTGCGCGACGCTTTTTTGTTTTATTCTCGGCGTACGCGAGGCTCCTGGCGCGCGTCGGCGTTGGCTGTTTTATGGGCTCTACGCGAGCGCAGCGCTGGCGACACTCACGAAGGGCTTGATCGGCTTTCTTGTGACCGGTGCGGTGATGTTTTTGTGGTTGCTGATTTTTAATCAGTGGAAGCGGCTGCGGCCGCTGCACCTGCCGTCAGGCATCGCGGTATTTTTAGCGATCGCGGCGCCGTGGCATATCTTGGCGGCGCAGCGCAATGAGACGTGGGCGCAGTTTTACTTCATCCATGAACATTGGGAGCGTTTTACGACGACAACGCATGGGCGTTACGAGCCGTGGTGGTATTTTATCCCGATCGTGATATTAGGGCTTTTTCCTTGGATAGGCTTTGTGCCGGCGGCCTTGCGCGAGGCGCTCGCGGGAGGTTGGGCGAAGCGGAAGGAAAATGCCGACGCGTGGTTTCTGGTGGTTTGGGTGGGCTTCGTGTTTTTATTTTTCTCCAAGTCGCAGTCAAAATTGATCCCTTATATTTTACCGGTGTTTCCGCCGCTCGCGGTTTTAATCGGTGGTTGGTGGGCGCGACGTTGGGCTGATGGCGCGGCGGCACGATTGCGCGCGGGGCTCAACGGTTTCGCGTTTGTGAGCGGGCTGCTGGCGGTGG
>RGAX01000051.1 GCA_009919985.1 Opitutaceae bacterium | reverse complement strand
AGTAGCCCTGTTTGCGGAGCTCGCCGCCGATAAAGTCCTGCAATTCTTGACGGATAATGGAGCCGTTGGGCGTCCACAGGATGAGGCCCTGGCCGACGTCTTCGTCGATGTGGAAAAGTTTCAGGTCGCGACCGAGTTTGCGGTGGTCGCGAGCCTTGGCCTGCTCTTGGCGCTCGAGGTATTGGTCGAGTTCTTCGCGCGTGGGGAAGGCGGTGCCGTAGATGCGTTGGAGCTGTTTGTTCTTCTCGTCGCCGCGATGATAGGCGCCGGCGATGGAGAGAAGTTTGAAGGCTTTTAGTTTTGAAGAGTAGCGTACGTGAGTGCCGGCACACAGATCCATGAAATCGCCGTTTTGGTAGAACGAGATTTTTTCGTCGGCGGGAATGTCTGCTAGGCGGCCGAGTTTATAGCGTTCCTGGCCGCGGGATTTGATAAGCTCGATAGCTTCTTCGCGGGAGAGCTCCTTGCGGTAAAAAGGCTGGTTTTCGCCGGCGACTTTTTTCATCTCGGCCTCAATTTTAATGAGGTCGTCGGCGGTGAATTTATGGTCGAGGTCGAAGTCGTAGTAGAAGCCGGTGTCGGTGGGCGGGCCGATGTCGAGTTTTGCTTCGGGGAAAAGACGGAGTACGGCGGTCGCGAGGATGTGCGAAGCTGAGTGGCGGAGTTCTTCGAGGGGGGACATGACGTGGGACATGGGCGGAAATTATTTTTTGAGCGGTTCGAGTTTGTAGTCAGTTTTGCTATCGAGCATGGACCAGCCGGCGGCGGCGAGTTCTTGGCGGAGCGTATCGGCGGCGGCGAAGTCTTTAGCTTGTTTAGCGGCCCAGCGTTTTTCGGCTAGGGTGGTGATGGCGACGGGGACTTCAACTTTGGAGGCGTGAGGTGCCGTAGGTTTGAGTCCAAGCGCGTAGAGCGCTTTTTCGAATGCGATTTTCGATATATTAGTCGGGCCCCGTTTTACGATTGTAAAGAGCGCGCCAAGGGCACCGGGGGTGTTGAGATCGTCGTGAAGCGCGGCGAAGATGGAATCACAGTCATCGGAGCGACCCACGTTATCCGGGATCGACTGCCAAAAGGTATGCAGTGTTGTCATCGCGCTCTCGGCGGCGCGCAGCGAATCCAACATAAAATTGAGCTGCTTGCGTGGGTGGCCCATGAGTAGAGCGTAGCGAAGCGCCATCGGGGTGAACCCTTTTGCAATGAGGTCGTCGAGGGTGTAGAGATTACCGAGGCTCTTACTCATCTTCTTGCCGTCCACGAGTAGGTGTTCGCTGTGATACCAATGGCGGGAAAAAGTCGTGCCGTTGCAGCATTGGCTTTGGGCGATCTCGTTTTCGTGGTGCGGGAAGAGGAGGTCCACGCCTCCCGTGTGAAGGTCAATGGTTTCTCCGAGGAGCGCTTTGCTCATGGCGCTGCATTCGATATGCCACCCGGGACGGCCTCGGCCCCAGGGGCTATCCCAGGCGTTGGCTCCGTCGTCGGGTTTGTGAGCTTTCCAAAGAGCGAAATCGCTCACGTCTTCCTTTTCGTCGGCATCGGCGGCAGTGACTTTGCCGGCGAGGGCAGAGCCGACTTGAAGTTCGCGTTCTTTAACGCGGGAGAGGCGGCCGTAGTCTTCGAAGGAGGAGACTTTGAAATACACCGAGCCGTCGGCTGCGCGGTAGGCGTTACCTTTGCGCATGAGTACGTCGATCATGTCGACTTGCTCTCGGATGTAGCCGGTGGCGGTGGGTTCGACGTGGGGCGGTAGGCAGTTCAGCGCGGCGCAATCCGCGTGAAACTTATTGGTCCATTGCTTGGTGACCTCGGCAAGGGGTCGAGCTTCCTCGCGGGCTCGGCGGATGGTTTTATCATCAACGTCGGTAAGGTTGCGGACGTGTTTTACTTTATCGGCGCCGAACTCGAGATCGAGCAAGCGGCGGATCACGTCGTTGACGACGAAGGTGCGAAAATTGCCGATGTGCGCCGGGGCGTAAACGGTGGGTCCGCAATTGTAGAAGCGGATGACGCCGTCGGGCTGCGACGGAGTGATCGTTTTGAGGCGGCGTTCGAGAGAATCGTAAAGCTGGATGGCCATGAACAGAGAAAGAGAAAAGGGGATTATCAGGGATACCGCCAGTGCGGAACGTTCTTTTTATCGGCCGGGGGCCGAAGGGGGTTTCTGCCTATCGGAGCTCGCGGGCGCCGGCGTTTGCGTTCAACAACCGCAGCCGGTAGTTCGCGCCGCTGAGGTGCGGTGCGGGGTCATGTAAAAAGTGATGGCGAGCCGGAGCATGGAGTGCTTTGCTGGCAGAAACACGAATATGGCTGATCACTTCAAGCTCGATCTCACCCAGCGTCCGCGGCGGCTGCGTCGCACTGCCAGCTTGCGGAGCATGGTTGAGGAGACGGTATTGCGGCCGCAGGATTTTATCGCGCCGCTGTTTGTCGTGGACGGCAAGGGTGCTCCGGAGCCAATCCGCTCGATGCCAGGCGTGATGCGTTTCAACATCAGCGATCTGGTGAAGGAATGTCGGGCCCTGGGTAAATTAGGCGTACCGGCGGTGGCGCTCTTCCCGAAACTTGAGGCCAAATTTAAAGACGAAGTCGGTAGCGCCGCGCTGCATGAAGATGCGCTAATTTTGCGTGCGGTGCGGGCGGTAAAAAAAGCCGTGCCGCACATGACTGTGATCACCGACATCGCGCTTGATCCTTACACGACGCACGGGCACGACGGGGTGTTGTCGGCGGATGGCTTGGACGTGGCGAACGATCATACGGTGGCGATTCTCTGCCAGATGGCGGTGCTGCATGCGCGAGCGGGCGTTGATCTCGTGGCGCCCAGTGACATGATGGACGGGCGCATTGGCGAAATCCGGCGGGCGCTGGATGCGGCAGGTTTCACCGGGACGGGGATTTTGGCTTATGCGGTAAAATTCAATTCGGCTTATTACGGTCCGTTTCGCGATGCCGTGGGTAGCGCGAAGGCTGCCGGCACGAAATTGCTCAGCAAAGCGACGTACCAGCTCAACCCAGCGAATCGGCGCGAGGCGTTGGTGGAGTTGCGCTTGGACGAAGTCGAAGGGGCAGATATCGTCATGGTGAAACCAGCAGGGCTTTATCTGGATATTATCCGTGAGGTGCGCAACGCGACGCACAAGCCGGTCGCAGCCTATCAAATTTCGGGCGAATATGCGCAGATTCAAGCCGCAGCGCGGCTGGGTTGGCTCGATCTCGCGCGGTGCCGGCATGAATCGCTTTTGGCGATTAAGCGGGCCGGGGCGGACCTAATTTTAACTTATTTTGCCAAGGACATGGCGCTGGCTTTACGCTAAAAAATACTCCAATCGTTTATCTCATGAGCTCTTCCCCCGTTCAACCTCCACGCAGTGTCGGTCAATGGATTGTGAGCGTAGTCTTCGGGCTACTGAGTGTGGCGTTTCTATTTCGCACGGTCCAGTTCGGCTACAAGTGGCTGGCGCGCGTGGTCGAGGGTGACACCAATTTCAAAGCGATGACTATTTGGGCGCTGGTTTATGTGATCGTGTGCGCGGCGATTGCAGCGGTGGCGTATTACATGCCGCGCGAGACCGAAGAAGAGGAAACCGAACAAGACGCCGAGCGCGGCGCTTGAGCGATTCGCCGCTCGCTCGTTGGGGGTCCGCGCATAAAAAAGCAGCGGTCTTTGGGACCGCTGCTTGAAGGTGGTTCAACTTATTTTTTCTTGGAGCTGCGGGTGGATTTTTTTGGCGCAGGTTTTTCGTCGTCGTCGTCAGACTTCGATTTTTTGCTGCCGCCGCCCTCGTCGTCTTCGGAGTCTTCGTCGTCGTCGCCTTTTTTCTTTTTCTCGCCGTCTTCGTCGTCGGAGTCTTCGTCGTCATCCCACTTGAGGGATTCATCGTTTTTGAGTTTTTCTTCTTCGTCGGCGTCGATCTCGGGGAGGTCAGCATCATCGGCCTCGTCTTCGGCGTCTTTGGCGGGGGCCTCATCGTCGGCGTCGTAGCCGGCGGGCATGAAGTCGAGAATAGCGCTGAGTTCTTCGAAGGTGTGGATGGCTTTGCCTTCGATAAACTGAGTGTTTTGTTCTTCGCGAATCTCGTCTTCGACTTCGTCGACAGAAAGTTTTGATTCGAATTTGAACAGATCGTTGAGCATTTTCACGCGGCAGCGGGTGAGATGATCTAGGAGGTCGGCGTAGGGGCCGTTTTCTTCGTCGAGGGTGTCGGCGAGGGCGAAGAGTTTGTCATCGGATTCGACAATCGATTCTTTGACGCGCTTGAGGCGGACCTTGCCGCTGCCGAGGTCTTTCTCGATACGGAAAGGGATGAAGGCGGCGTCGAACATCTCTTGATCGAAGCCGTAGTCGCGCAGGGGCTCGACGAGTTCGATGAGATGGGTGACTTGGCGGGGGTCGATGATGCTGAGGCCATCGACGTCCCAGCGCACAGGGTCGCTGGTCTCGTTGACCCACCAATTATGATCGTCGCCTAGACGTACGTTACACCAGCTGAGAGTAGAAGTTGCTTTAGCCATGAGAGCGGAAATTTTTCGCAGCGTGCGAGCGGTGTTTCAAAAAACAAGCACAAAACAGCAAGAATTGTTTGGCCGAGGGCAGGAGATTTTTTCTGTGCAAAATACGCAGGGCGACGAGGTTCGGCGCGGGTTCTTGCGTTTTGCGAGCAGGTTTGCAGCGTCGCGAGGCATGTTCTCGGTTTACGAAAAAATTATTCGTCCGGTGTTGTTTAGTCAGGATTCGGAGCGGGCCCACGAGCTCGGCGTGGATGCGTTGGCGCTTTTGGGTCAGCTCGCGCCATTACGGGCTTTGCTCGAGCTACACACGAGGCTGGATGCGAGGCGTTTTGCGCCGGTGCGCGTGCTGGGCTTAGAGTTTCCTAATCGGGTGGGGCTGGCGGCGGGATTTGATAAGAATGCTCGGGCTTGGCCGGCGGCGGCGGCGTTGGGTTTTGGTCACGTGGAAATTGGTACCGTGACCGCTCTTGCGCAGGACGGGAATCCGAAGCCGCGGATGTTTCGTTATCCGGCTCAGGAAGCGGTGATTAACCGCATGGGGTTCAACAACCAAGGCGCGGCGGCGGTTGCGGCACGTTTGGCGACGCAGCCCGGGCGCGGCGCGCGCCAGATCCCGCTCGGCGTAAATCTCGGCAAATCGAAGGTCGCTGATATCGATCGGGCGACAGAGGATTATCTGGCGAGTTTTGCGCGGCTGGCAGATTTCGCGGATTACTTGGTATTAAATGTTTCTAGTCCCAACACGCCGGGTTTGCGGCAATTGCAGGATGAGTCGCGGCTGCGGGAGTTGCTCGGTGCGATCACCGGGGCGAATCGCGCACGCGCGGTGCGGGTGCCGGTGTTGTTGAAAATTGCGCCGGATCTGACGTGGCCGCAGATTGACGCGGTGCTGGCGGTGATTGCGGAATTCGGGCTGGATGGTGTGATCGCGACCAACACGACCTTGGCGCGTCCGGGTTTTTTCACGGCGGTGAATGAGGCGGGCGGCTTGAGCGGGGCCCCGGTGCGCCGGCGCTCGACTGAGATTGTCGCTTATATTGCGCGGGCGACGGCGGGAAAGTTACCGATCATCGGTGTGGGCGGAATCACGGATGTGATCGGTGCGGCCGAAAAACTAGATGCGGGCGCGGCGTTGGTGCAGGTTTACACCGGTATGATTTACCGCGGACCGTTTTTTGCGGCGGAGTTGGCGCGGGGCTTGGCGGCGCGTGATGCGCGTTAAGTGGCGGGCAAGCGAGGGGAGGTTTTAAATCGACCAACTTTCGCCTTTGCCCTCGGGGGTGGCGGCGGTGCTGGCTTCCGGTTTGCGGCGGGGGCGTACGAGAAGGTTGTCGCCTTTTTGTTGGACGATACTGTAGGCGGGGACGGATTGCAGCAGCCAGACGTTGCCGCCGACGATCGAGTGCGCACCGATGCGCGTATCGCCGCCCAAAATGGTGGCGTGGGCGTAAATGGTGACATGGTCCTCAATATCGGGGTGGCGTTTTACGCCTTTAATCGGGTGGCCGTCGTTATCCACTTCGAAGGATTTGGCGCCAAGGGTCACGCCTTGGTAGATTTTGACGTGATTGCCGATGGTGCAGGATTCGCCGATGACGACCCCGGTAGCGTGATCGATGAAAAAATGAGACCCGATGCGGGCGCCTGGGTGGATGTCGGTGCCGGTGCGCTCGTGGGCGTACTCGGTGAGCATGCGGGGTAGAAGTGGGACCCCGAGTTCATAAAGCACGTGGGCGAAACGTTGAATTGAGATCACCAGCACGCACGGATAGGCGAGGATGATTTCCTCAACGCTGCGCGCGGCGGGATCGCCTTGGTAAGCGGCGGTCACGTCGGTTTGAATGATGCGGCGCAACTCCGGAAAACGCCCAAGGGCTTCGGCCGCGAGAGTGGCGGCGCGAGCGGCAGCTTCGGGTTGGCGGGCGAAGCGCAGGCATTTTTCGAGTTCGGCGGTGAGGCGTTGTTCGAGACCGGAGAGGAGCCGGTGGACGTGGGCAGACACGGCGTTTTTCTCGAGCGCAGTTGCTTCGAAATAGCCCGGGAAAAGCAGGTGCATGTAATCGCGGGCGAGCGTGTTGACCGATTCTTGCGCGGGCAAATTCACGCCATCGAGGTGGTTGATGCCCCCATCGGTTTCATACGAGGAGAGCAGGGCGGCGTGGACGGTATCAAGAGACATGGCGGCAGTTCGGCAAGGTTCGGCGGCGCGAGAGGAGGGTCAAAGCCAATTTGGGTCTTTTTGCTTTCGGGGCTTTACAAGGTGCGGGGGATTTCGCTTATTCCGCCTTCCTCTGTTCATTTTTGCTCGGGTGGTGGAATTGGTAGACACACACGTTTGAGGGGCGTGTGCCGTAAGGCGTGCAGGTTCGAGTCCTGTCCCGAGCACCATTTTTAGAGATAGGGTTGAAAGCGATGAAGCCGCATTCCCCTGCGGAAACCGCTTGCCTCTGTCTGAGGCGTGTTTGGACTCTGGCCCGCACAGGCTCTCGCCTTAGCACACAAAGCCAACCACCGCGGACTCAACGTCCGCTTTACCGACAACATGGACGACAACAAACTCGATCTGAGCCAATTGAACGGCTTCAGCTTCGGCACCTCATGGGTGCAGGACAAATCTACGCCCAACGAGCGGCGCAGCCGCGAAGGCGGCGATGATCGTCCGCGGCGTGACAGCGGCGGCGGTGCGCCCGAGCGTCGCGACCGGCGTGCGTTTAATCGTCCTGCGGGAGGCCCCGGTCCTGGCGTACCCAGCGGTCCAGGTGGCGCGGCGCCTGAGCGTCGTGAATTTTCCGGTGAACGTCCTTCTTATCCCCGCGAAGGTCAGGGTGAATATCGTGGTGGCCCGCGCCGCGATGGTCCCGGTGGCGGCGAACGCGGTGGCCGTTTTGGCGGTCGCGGCGAGCCCGTAGATCGCGGTCCTTACGACAGCCCGTATTTCACGGCTACGTTTTACCCGGAAGACACGAGCTTCAGCACGCTTGTCCAGACCATCCGTAAATCGTGCCGCACGATCGAGCTGTTCGAAGTGGCTCGTACCGTGGTGGCGAAGACCGACCGCTTTGTCGTTGTACTCGCGCGCAAACCTGCGCCTGACGCCTCGGCTGCGGCGGGTTTTGTGATTTCCGTGCCGGACGGGTTGCCCTTTGAAAATGAAGAGGCCGCGCTGTCCCACGTGTTGACCAAGCACCTCGGCTCGTTCTTCGACACGGCCGACGTCGTGATCGATCCGCCCAAGGGCAATTTCCAAGTCGTAAACCGCTGCGGCGTGACGGGTGAATTGCTCGGGCCGCCCAACTACCATCTCTACAACCAGCTCGTGCAGCAGCATTACGCGGCAAAGGTCGACCGTATGCCGTTCGAGGCGTTCAAGGCCCGAATCGAAACCGTGCGCGAGCCCGAAGCGATCCAAGCTTGGCTTGAAAAAATGAAGAAGGCCACGCGTTACACGTGGAAACAAC
Organism: Opitutaceae bacterium; assembly: GCA_009919985.1. Taxonomy (GTDB): domain Bacteria; phylum Verrucomicrobiota; class Verrucomicrobiia; order Opitutales; family Opitutaceae; genus Tous-C4FEB. The sequence goes on along the minus strand of RGAX01000051.1, from coordinate 7,814 downwards.
CTGCCCCTAAACCCGCCAAGTCCGCCAAGACGGCTGAGGCGGTCGTGGCAGCGGCGAGCGAGACAGCTCCGAGCGAGGTTCCAGCGCCTGAAACCTCCGCGCTCGAAACCGCTGCGGCTGAAACCGCGTCGGTGCCAGCGCCCGAAAACGCGACCGTGGCCGAAGCCGCTCCCGCTCCCGCTCCCGCTTCCGCTCCGGCGGCGGTGGCGTTTGATTCCTTCGACGAAGCCAAGGCTTACTTACTCGCCACCGCGCGTGACAAAGTCATCCGCTCGGTCGAGCAAGCGCGCTTGCACGGCAAAAATCTCGAGCTCTTACCCCCTGGCGAGATTCGTCACGCCGTCGAAGGCTCGCTCGAGCGTCAACGTCGTTTCCCGCTCGATACCGCCAACGCGCTACGTGGTCGTCTGCGCCGCGAACATTTCACGATCTTCAAGAAAGGCTCGAAGGGCGTCAGCTACGTGTGTGCCGTGAAACGGAAATTCCGCGTTCCGGGCCAGACTTTCTCCGACAGCATCGGCTCACTCATTTCGTTTATCGAGGCGAACCCGATGGTGAAAGCCGGCGAGCTTGGTCGCAAATTCCTCAACATTGCTCCCCCGCCGCCCCCCGCGCCGGTGGCCGAAGGTGAGAGCGCTCCCGCGCCCGTTGAGCACGCGCTCACGGTCGAGCAACGCGATAAACTGGCTCGCTTGCAGAGCGATCTGCCTTGGCTCGTGCGCGAAGGTTACGTCACCGAATTTATTGACGGCACGCTCTACGCTCCGCCTGCGATGGTCGAGGCGCGCAAACGCGAGGTTGAAACCGCTGAACACGATCCGGAAAACTTCCCTGAGGCGCCCGCCGCGTCCGCTCAACCTGCGGCCGTCGCAGCTACGGCGAGTGCAAAACCCGTGTCATCTCCGCCTGCAGTTGAAGCTACGCCCGCCGCGGAACCCGCGCCGGTGACGGAAGAACCGAAGTCGGAGCCACCCGCGGCCCCGACGGCGTGATGCAGTCGAGTGGCGCGCTTGTAGGTGCCGCTCAGTTTTTTCTTAGCCCGCGTCGTTGTGACGCGGGCTTTTTGTTTTAGCGCAGACGGATGGTGTGGTGCTCGTCTGCGGTGATGCCGAGGTCGAGGTGGAGCGTGTTGGCGGGAATCCAGGCAGCGATTTTTTCCGGCCACTCGACGGCGAGGCACCAAGGCGGGTTGAGGAAATCTTCGAGCAGCAGCGACTCGATCTGCGCGGAGGTCTCGAGGCGGTACGCGTCGAGGTGCACGAGCGTGCGCGCTGGGCCGCGGTGCACGGTGTAGATGTTGAAGGTGGGGCTTGTAACGTTTTCGGTGATGCCGAAGCCGCGCGCGAGGCCTTGGACGAAAGTAGTTTTGCCGACTCCGAGATCACCGTGCAGCGCAAGAGTGCAGGTTTCCGGGAGGGCGGCGGCGAACTCGGCGGCGATCGCTTGCGAAGCATCGGCGCTCGCGGTGGTGACACCGCCGCGGAGTTTAGCGAAGATGTTCATAGCCGGAAAAAGCGTTGAGACGCAGGGCGCTCGGCGGCAACGCACCGCGATGGGCAAAGCAGCCGATGCGCGTAAGGCGCGTGCGCGGAAAGGCGCGGCGCCAAGCGGCGGCAAAGGCAGTGGCATCGGTGCGGGCCGCCAGGGCAAAGACAAGTTCGTAGTCCTCGCCGTCGGTGAGTGCGGCGCGGAGATCAGCGCCGCGGCGAAGAGGCAACGTCTCGGGGTCGAGAGCGGGGACGGCGCCGCTTGGCGTAAGGGCGTTGAGGTCTTTGGCGAGGCCGTCGCTGACGTCCATCATGGCGCGTACGGCGGGTTGACGCGCGAGCCAGGCGCCTTCGGCCAGACGCGGCGAAAATTTGAAATGATGACCGGACTGTAGGCTACGACCGAGGCTGCCAGTGACGTAGAGCGCGTCACCGCAACGCGCGCCGGTGCGGGTGACCACGCGTGGGCCGGTCGAGGCACCAAGAAGCGTGAGGCTGGCGGCGAGTACGCCATCGGCTTGGGCGATGTCACCGCCGACGATGGGGACGCCATGGCGGCGGGCGCAGGCGGCGAGGCCGCGATAAAAAGCTTCGAGCCAGGTAAGGCTGGTGCTTGGATCGAGGGTGAGTGCGAGGACGGCTGCGGTGGGGCGGCCCCCCATGGCGGCGAGGTCACTTAGGTTGCGCTTGAGTAGTTTGGCGCCAACGGCACGGGGTGGAATTGAGGCGTCGAAGTGGCGTCCGTAAATCACGGGATCGACGGTGATGAGTTGCGGACCGCGCGCGGCGGGGAGCACGGCGCAATCGTCGCCGATGCCGAAGGGGGCGCGGGGTGAGGCATCGCCCAACCAACGCCGAATGGCTACGATGAGTTTTTCTTCGCCGAGCGCTGCGACGGAGTCGGAGGTTTTCCGGGCAAAGGGAGAGCTGAAATTTTTTTTAACCACGACGGACGTGAAGAAATCGGCGAGGTCGGTAGAGGAGCTCACACCGTGACGCCGGAAAGGATAAGCACGATGGTGTTTAAGTTGAAAAGCCCATGCGCGACGATCGTGGTAGCGATGCGGCCGGTGCGTGTATAGGCGAGGGAGAAGACGACGCCGAGGGCGACGAGCGGCACGAAACTAGCGAGATTGCCGTGCAGGGCGCCGAACAGAACGGACGGAATCAGCAGGGCGGCCCAGCGCGGCAGACGCGTGCGCACGTATCGAAAAATGCCGGCCCGAAAAAGGAGTTCTTCGGTGATGGGTGCGATGACGATCGCTAATAAAATCATGAATGCGAGTAAGCCGGGCGATTTGGCGTCGGCGAACATGGCGATGAGATCCTGTTTTTCGGCGGTGACGCCGCACAGTTTGAGCAGAAATTGCCAGATAGCGCTGACAACCATGAGAACGGGCAGTGAAACCAGAAACGTGGCGAGGCCGCTGATCGCGGGGTGGAGTGTCACGGGCGCATCGGGCGTGAGGACGCGTCGCTGCAAGATAAGACGGAAAAAGGCGATGCCGGCCAACATGCCGAATTGAAAACCACCCCCGACGAAGATGAGGCGCTGGGTTGAGGACAGGGTGGCGTGTTTGAGCAGCTGGGTGAGGCCGACTTGGCAGATGAGGCCCCCGATGATCACGCACCAAAGAAACAGTAAAAAATCGGTGAGGGAAATTTCCCAAGTCCCTAGAAGCGGCGGCGAGCGCTCGGCGCGGGCGGCGGGGCTGAGGATAAGTCGCCAAAGTAGCCATGCTCCGCTGAGCAGCAGCGAAAGTTCTAGGCCTACGGCGATCTGGGCGGAGAGGGCGGGCATGTGCGCATGATTGCGCAGGAAAATGGGCGTGCGAGCAAGCTCTCGGGCCTAGCTGATTGATCGCGGGTTGGGGCCGGCACAGTACCGCCGGGCGATCTCGGGCGCGAAACTTTAGAGGATTTTACCTTGAGCGAAGACGATTTTACCGGCGACGAAGGTGGTCTTGACGCGGCCGGTGAGCGTGGCGCCGTGCCATGGGGAATTGCTAGATTTGCTGAATCCGGCCTTGGCGTCGTAGGTCCAGTCTTCGTTGGGATTAAAAAGGCAGAGGTCGGCGGCGGCACCCTCGGCGAGCGTACCGGCGGGCAGGCCGAGGAGCTGGGCAGGGCGGCGCGTCATCAGGTCGATGACGAAGGGTAGCTTGAATTTTTCCTGGCGGAAGAGAATGGCGAGCGTAACGGGGAGCGCGGTTTCGAGGCCGAGGATACCGTTGGGCGCGAAGTCGAATTCTTTGTCTTTTTCGTAGTCGGTGTGCGGGGCGTGGTCGGTGGCAATGATGTCGATCGTACCGTCGCGGAGGCCGGCGATGATGGCGCGCCGGTCTTCTTCGGTGCGTAGCGGCGGGTTCATCTTAAAATGCGTGTCGTAGGTCGCGAGGGATTCGTCGGTGAGGGCGATGTGGTGCGGCGTGGCCTCGGCGGTGATTTTTACGCCGCGGGCCTTGGCGCGACGAATGATGTCGACGGAGTGGCGCGAGGAAATGTGTTGGAGGTGGATGTGCGCGCCGGTGTGTTCGGAGAGAATGGCGTTGCGGGCGACGATGAGGTCTTCGGCGGCGTTGGGCCACCCACGTAGGCCGAGCCTAGTGGACATGACGCCTTCGTTCATGACGGCCCCGACGGTCATGGAGTGATCCTGGCAGTGGTCCATGATCGGCAAATCGAACATCTTGGCGTACTCACAGGCGCGGCGCATGAGTTCGTTGGACTGGACGCAATCGCCGTCGTCGGTGATGGCGACGACGCCGGCGCGTTTGAGGGAGCCGATCGGAGCGAGGGCGTCGCCCTTCATACCGACGGTGATGCAGCCTGTAGGAAGGACGCGGACCACGGCGTCGCGGCGGACGGAGTCGTTGATGAGTTGGATGGTGCCGGCGTTGTCGGCGACAGGAGAGGTGTTGGGCATGCACACCACCGTGGTGAAACCGCCGGCGGCGGCGGCGCGGGAGCCGGTGGCGATGGTTTCTTTGTGCGTCTGGCCGGGTTCGCGGAAGTGGACGTGGACGTCAATCAAGCCGGGGCAGGCAACAAGGCCGGTGGCATCGATTTTTTTGGCGCGTTTTTTAGCGGCGGCGGAAAGGGCGGCCACGAATTTACCGTCGGAAATATAGAGTTCACCGACGGTGTCGCGTTTGGCGGCGGGGTCGATGATGCGGGCGTTTTGAATCCAGAAAGTGGACATGGCGGCGGGCGGGTACGGCGTGAAAAGAGCGGACGTTTTAGGCGGTGGCGGGCATCACGGATTCGGGTTGGCCACCGGAGCAGAGGTACAGGACGGCCATGCGGACGGCGATGCCGTTGGTGACTTGTTCGAGGATCACGCTGCGGTCGCCGTCGGCGAGTTCACTGTCGATCTCGACGCCGCGGTTGATGGGGCCGGGGTGCATGATGATGGCTTTTGAATTGAGCCAGCTGGCGCGGGTTTTATTGAGGCCAAACATGCTCGTGTATTCGCCGAGCGAGGGGAAGTGACCGCTGGATTGGCGCTCGTGCTGGATGCGCAGGAGCATGACAACTTCGGCATCGGCGAGGGCGCTACGCAGATCGTGGGAAACTTTCACTCCCAGGTCAGTGAACCAGTGCGGCACGAGCGTAGACGGGCCGACGAGCGTGACTGCGGCGCCGAGTTTGGTGAGGGCGTGGATGTTGGAGCGAGCGACGCGGCTAAATAGAATGTCGCCAAGGATGACGACCTTCCGGCCCTTTAAGGAGCCGAGGTGTTCGAGCATCGTGAAGGTATCGAGCAGCCCCTGTGTAGGATGCTCATGGGCACCGTCACCGGCGTTGATGACGGGGATGTCGAGAAACTTGGAGAGGTACAGCGGCGAGCCGGCGGCGGCGTGGCGCAAAATGATCATGTCGGCGCCGAGGGCGCGGATATTTTCGGCGGTGTCGCGGAGGGTTTCGCCTTTGGTGGTGCTGGAGCTGGCGCCATCCAGAGAGATGACGTCGGCGCTCAGGCGCTTGGCAGCCATGTCGAAGGCCATGCGGGTGCGCGTGCTGGGCTCAAGGAAGAGGTTGACGATGGTCTTACCGCGAAGAGCGGGGACTTTTTTGACGCTGCGGCCTAGAATTTTTTTGAAGGCCGTAGCGGTGGCGTGGATCTGGCCGATTTCGGCGAGGGAAAGTTCCTCGATGGTGATGAGGTGGCGGCGGGTCCAGGGCATGGGAAAAAATTAAAGAAAAAATTACTTCACTGAGGCGGCGGAGCGCACGGTGATGCGGTCGCGGGTCGGGGCGCTTTCGTCTAGGAGGACGACAACTTTTTCGGCGGCGGTGGTGCTAAGGTGGAGCCCGACGTAATCGGCGGCGACGGGCATGAGGTGGTGACCACGGTCGACCAAGACAGCGAGTTCGACCTTGGCGGGACGGCCGTGATCGAAGAGTTCGTCGAGGGCGGCTTTGACGGTGCGGCCGGAGAAGAGTACATCGTCGACTAAAATGACGCGGGCCCCGTTGACGTCGGCGGGTAGTACGGTGGGCGTGAATTCTTTCGGGATGGGATTGCGGCCGATGTCGTCGCGGTGAAACGAGATGTCGATGGAGCCTGATTTGGCGGCGAGCCGCGGGCTGAGCGTGGCGAGGCGGGCGGTGAGCCGGCGGGCGAGGGGAATGCCGCCGTTGGCGATGCCGAGAAGAATCAAGCGATCGCCGGCGCGGTGGCGTTCGGCGATGGACGCGGCGATCTGGTGGATGGCGGCGTGAATATCATCGGCGCCGATGGTTTTGGGCGTAGCCACGACTTGATTGAGGCGGCGTAGGTAAAGCCGGTAAAGCCCGAAAGCGCTGCGGGCGGGGTGATTTGTCGAAGTTATGGCACTTCGTAAATCTCGACGATGGCTTGGCCGGTGGTCGCATTGGCGCCGGAGACTTGGAGCGTGTAGCCGCCAGGGGTGAGTGTCACTAGGAGCGCTGCGTCTTTGCTTCCGCTGGTGAGAGTGAAGGCGCCGACGGCGGAGAATGTCGAGGTGAGCGCGGAGGACCACGTGTCGTTTTCGGCGATTTTCTCGGAGGAAGAATTAAAGAGCGCGATTTTGGGGTCGTTAAGGGTGTTGCTGACGCCGAAGCGTGCGAGGCCGGGGCCGACGGCGCGCAGGAGGACGGTTTTAGTGCCGGAGCCGGTGAGGGTGAAACCGGCGATGAGGATGTTGGCGCCGGTGCCGACTTGGTTGCGGGCGGATAGATTGGTGAGGCGGGTGGTGTTGCCCGTGCCGGCATCGTAGGCTTCGACGATGACGGTGCCGGCAGTTGGGCCAAAGACCTGTAGGGTGCGGCCGCCTTCGATGTTGGCGACGAGGGCAGCGTCGAGGCTAGTGGTGGCGAGGAAGGGGAAGGCGCCTTGAGCGGCGTTGGCGGCGAGGACGACGGGGTCGCCGGCCCAGTTATCGTTGGTGGCGGTGTTGGTGTTGCCGCTATAAAGGGTGAGTTTCGGGTCGGGCATCGGGTTGGTGACGCCAAAGGTGCTAAGGGAGGGGCCCGCGGCGCGCAGGAGGAGCTCTTTCTTCCCGCCGGTCATGGTGAGGCCTACAATCAGGATTTGATCGGCGGCGAGAGCGGTGCGAACGGAGACATTGCTGAGGCGGCTGGTGAGGCTGGTGGGGGCGGCGTTGACGGTGAGCAGGGCGACGGCGCTGGTGACGTTGCCCTGAGGGCCGCTGATGCGGACGGTGTAACTGCCGGCTTGGGCGGTGGTGACGGCGGGTAAATCGAGAGTTGCGTTGGTGGCGCCGGTGAGGGCGATACCGGCTTTGAACCACTGGTAGGCGAGTGGGCCGGTGCCGGTGGCGGTCACGCTGAAGCTGGCGGAGGCGCCGGCGGTGGCGACGACGGGGCTGGGTTCGGCGGTGATGGCGAGGGTTTCGGTGACACTGCGGCCGAGGCGGCGGGCGTTGGCGCGGTATTGGGGCCAAGGTCCGCCGGCGGCGGAGACGCCGAGGTTGATGGCGTAGAGTTTGTGGTCGTTACTGCCAACGTAAAGGGTGGTGCCGGCTATGGCGGGGGAGGAGCGGATGAATTCGGCGGTGGCCCACGTCATGGACGGCTTCGTGTATCGGCGTGTGCCCTATCCTGCAGGAGTGACAGAGCATAGAATGAAGACGGCAATAAGCAAGCTCCACGTACCGAGTATTAAGACCTATATTACGGAGATGATGCGTCAGATGGTGGCCGCATTGGCCGAGGGGCCGCCTACGCTATTGGCCGTGCCCTGGATCCGCGCCCGCATCGGCTTGTCTGAAGAAGACCTCAGTCTGCCTGCGGGCATTGTCCGCGTGGATCAGCTGGTGGACTGGCTGTCCACCCGTGGGC
>RGAX01000006.1 GCA_009919985.1 Opitutaceae bacterium | reverse complement strand
TACTCGGCGGGGTGGCGGCTCCGTGGTGGGCGCGGCGGCGCGGCGTGCGTGGGGCTTTAGGCGCGATGATCGCCACGGCGCTAGGGCTTTATTTTTCCCTGATGTTAGCTGCGCCGCATATTCAGAAGCCCGGCACGAAGGAACTGGCGGCGATCGTCGTCCAGAAAATCAAACCGGGGGACAAAGTTTACCATTACGCGGAGTTTTTCCACGATTTCACGTTTTACGCGCAACGCACGGTTGGCACCGTGGCCTTCAAAGGCGAGCTTGAGCTGGAGATCGACGCCGCGGCGCGGGCGAGTGGGCGCTTTATTGATGGCCCTGAGTTTCGCCGGCAATGGACAGAGGCGGGGCGCATCTTCGCGGTCGCGCGCACGAAGGATTTGAAGGAACTCTTCGCCGATCCTTCGTTTCGTTATCATTTGCTCGGTCAGGCCTCGGCCCACACGCTTTTTAGTAATCAACCCTGATATGTCCGTCCCTGCTGCCACCACGCCTGCCGTGCCTTATTTGCCGCTCACGCGGCCGACTCTCGACGAAGCTACCATCGCTGGCGTCGTCGAAGTGCTTCGCTCGGGTTGGATCACCTCGGGACCAAATGTGAAAGCACTGGAAGGTAAACTCTCGGAATATTTCGGCGGCCGGCCTGTTAGGGTATTTAACTCCGGCACCTGCACGATGGAAATCGCGCTGCGCATCGCCGGCATTGGCGTGGGTCATGAAGTGATCACCACGCCGCTTTCGTGGGTGGCGACGAGCAACGTGATTCTCGAAGTCGGCGCCAAGCCGGTCTTCGTTGATATCGATCCGGTCACGCGTAACCTTGACCTCGCGCTTATCGAGGCCGCGATCACGCCGGCGACGCGAGCGATCATCCCGGTTGATCTCGCGGGTTTACCTGTGGACCGCGACCGCCTCTACGCGATCGCCAAGAAGCACAATCTGCGCGTGATTGAGGACGCGGCGCAGTCGATGGGTTCAACATGGAACGGCCAACGCATCGGAGCCTTCGGCGATTTTGTGTCGGTGAGTTTTCATCCCAATAAAAACATCACCACGATTGAGGGGGGTTGCCTCGTATTGAATACCGAAGCCGAAGCCAAACTCGCCGAACAATACCGGCTCCAAGGCGTGGTGCGTTCCGGTTTCGATGGCATGGAAGTCGAGGTCGTCGGCGGAAAATTCAATCTCACGGATGTCGCCGCCCGCGTCGGGCTCGGGCAACTGCCGCGGCTCGAGGAGTTCAACGCTAAGCGTCGCGAGCTGGCGCGGGCGTATTTCGAGGCATTCGCGGCGAAGGGCGCTGCGTCGCTTGGGCTTGGGTTGCCGGTGGCGGATTTTGCGCAGAGCAATTGGCACATGTTTCAAGTCGTTCTGCCATCCGCACTGAAACGGGCTGACGTCATGGCGGCGCTGCACGCGACCCCGCGATTCACCTTTTCGCGATCTACCGCCGGCTCGGCTCCAAAGAAGGCGATTGCCCGCGCGCCGAAGCGATCTGCCGCAGCATTTTGACTCTGCCGCTGTTCCCCACGATGAGCGCCGCTGATGTGACCCGCGTCGTTGATGCCCTCTGCGCTATTTTGGCTACGGCAAAAAATATATGAGCACTTCGTCGAATCCCTCACTTTCTATCGTCATCCCCGTTTACAACGAGGAGCTCAATCTACCCACGCTTTTTGCGCGACTTTATCCGGTGCTCGACGCGATCGGTCGCCATTACGAAATTATTTTCACTAACGATGGCAGCGCCGACCGCTCCATCGAGTTGCTCCGCGCGCAACACGCGGCCCGGCCCGACGTGACGCGGGTCATCGATTTTAACGCCAACTACGGGCAGCACATGGCGATCATGGCGGCCTTTGAGCGCGTGCGCGGTGATATCATCGTTACGCTCGACGCCGATCTGCAGAATCCGCCTGAGGAAATCCCCAAGTTGCTCGCGCAGATGGACGCTGGCTCCGATTATGTCGGGGGTTATCGGCTAAAGCGGCAGGATTCGATTTTCCGTACTTACGCCTCGAAAGTCATTAACTACGTCCGGGAAAAAACGACGAGCATCGAGATGACAGACCAAGGTTGCATGTTGCGCGCGTACTCGCGGGCGGTGATCGACGCCATCGTGCGCAGCGGTGCAATTAATACATTCATCCCCGCGCTGGCCTACAGCTTTGCGGGTAATCCGGCCGAAGTCGGCGTGAAGCACGAGGAGCGGCACGCCGGCGTTTCCAATTACTCTTTTTACAGCCTGATTCGGTTGAATTTCGATCTTATCACTGGTTTCTCCATCGCGCCGCTGCAATATTTCACGATGTTTGCTGGGCTAAGTTCGATCGGCAGCCTTGCGCTGGTGGTACTGCTTTTTGTGCGGCGTTTCGCCTTCAATCTCGATCGTGAAACCTTCGGGGTGTTCACGCTTTTGGCGATCGTGCTCTTCGTGCTTAGCGTGGCGATGATTGGCATCGGCCTGATTGGTGAATACGTGGGGAGGACCTATCAGGTCGTCCGCGCGCGCCAGCGCTATCACGTGAAGGAAGTGCTCGAAACGAAATGAGCGCGAAGCCTCGTATCCTTTTTTTCGGTTACAGTGAAGTGGGTTACGCGTGTCTCTCGTTGCTCTTAGAGCGCGGGGACAACGTCGTCGCACTCATCACGCACGAGGACAACCCTCACGAGAAAATCTGGTTTAAGACGCCCGCCGTCGCGGCGCGGGAAAAAGGTATTCCCGTTTTTACGCCCGAGTCCGTCAACACGCCCGAGTGGCGCGAGCGCATCGCGGCACTGCAGCCGGATCTGATTCTCTCCGTTTATTACCGACATATGATCGGAACTAAGATCCTCGCGCTGCCGCTGCTCGGTGCTTGGAATATGCACGGTTCGTTGCTGCCGAAATACCGCGGACGCGCACCGATCAATTGGGCGGTGCTCCACGGCGAGCCGCGTATCGGGATGACGTTGCACCGCATGGTGAAATCCGCGGATGCCGGCGCCGTGGTGGATCAAGCGGGCGTGGATATTAGCCCGCGCGATACGGCGGAGCAGGCGTTTCGCAAAGTGTTACCTTGTGCTCCGGCGGTGCTCGCTCGCCAGATCGATGCGTTGCTCGCCGGTACCGCCCGCGAGACGCCCCAAGACGAGACTCAGGCCAACTACTTCGGCGGCCGCAAACCCGAGGATGGGCGCATCCCGTGGATCCACTCTTCGCGGCAGATTTTTAATCTCATCCGTGCGGTGACCGATCCTTATCCGGGTGCATTCACCGAGATCGAAGGTGCGCGTTTAATGGTGTGGTGGGCCGAGACCGACACGCCTGCGACAAGCGCTCGCCGCGGCGCGCCCGGCGAAGTGCTTTCAGTCGCACCTTTAGTCGTAGCCACGGGTGATGGCGCGATGGAACTCACTCGAATCGAATGGCGCGGTGCGCCGCCTGCGATTTTTCAAGTCGGACAAAGGCTCGCCTAACTGGCGGCTTTGCCCAAACCTTAAACCGAATCTAAATCTCATGCCACTCAAAGTCCTCATTCTCGGCGCCAACGGTTTCATCGGCAGCTCGCTCACCCGAGCGATTCTCAAACAAAAAGACTGGGAGGTCTATGGCATGGACATCGGCTCCCATAAACTTGAGGACAGCTTGAGTAACCCCCGCTTCAAGTTCGTCGAAGGCGACATCACGATCAACCGCGAGTACATTGAGTATCATGTAAAGAAGTGCGATGTGGTCATCCCGCTTGTCGCCATCGCTAACCCGATCCAATACGTCAAAGATCCGTTGCGTGTCTTCGAACTCGATTTCGAGGCCAACCTCGCCGTCGTCCGTCACTGCGCCAAATACAAAAAGCGCATCATTTTTCCTTCCACCTCCGAGGTTTACGGCATGAGCACCGACGCCAAGCTCGACGAGGAAACGACGAGCCTTGTATACGGCCCCATCGAGCGCCAGCGCTGGATTTACGCCTGCTCGAAGCAATTGCTCGACCGCGTCATTTACGCTTACGGCGTGCGCGACAACGTGGATTATACGCTCTTCCGTCCGTTTAATTGGATCGGGCCGCAACTCGACGATGTCATGGAGCCCAAGGAGGGTAGCTCGCGTTTGTTCACGCAGTTTATCTCCAACGTCATTTTCAAGAAGCCGCTCCAGCTTGTCGATGGCGGCAAACAAAGCCGCTCCTTTACCTTCATCGACGATGGCGTCGACGCGCTCCTGCGTATTATCGAAAACAAAAACGGCTGCGCCTCACGCCAGATTTTCAATATCGGAAACCCCAAAAATGACGTGAGCGTCGCCGACTTGGCAAAGCACATCATCACCGCGTTCAAGGATTATCCCGACTACGCGGCGCACGTGAAAGCGGCCAAGACCGTGATTGTTCCCTCGGGTAAATATTTCGGAAAGTATTACCAGGATATCCAGAAGCGGGTGCCATCGATCGCTAATGCAAAGAAGCGTCTCGGCTGGAGTCCCAAGGTCGGCCTTAAGAAGGCGATTAAGCTCACGCTCGATTATCACCTCGCGCACAAAGATTATCAGCTTGAGTAAACTCGGAGCTTGCGTGGCCTGGCGCGACCGCTGGGCGCGCTGCGCTATTTTGCGATTTCGGCGGGCCCAGCCTTCCCGCCCTCCCTTTTAACCATGTCCCTCCGTCTCGCGCTCAAGGTGGATGTCGATACCGATCGCGGTACGCGTGAAGGCGTACCGAACCTTGTTGCCGACTTGCAAGCGGTCGGTGCGCCGGCGGCGTTTTTGTTTTCGCTCGGGCCGGATCAGACGGGGCGTGCGATCACGCGCGTGTTGCGGCCGGGATTTTTCCAAAAAGTTTCGCGCACGAGCGTCGTGCAGATTTACGGCGTGCGCACATTGCTCAACGGGACCTTGTTGCCCGCGCCGCATATTGGTCGACGCAACGCCGGGGTGATGCGCGCGGTCCACGATGCGGGGTTTGAAGTCGGCATTCATTGTTTCAATCATTACCGCTGGCAGGATTATGTGCAGACGATGCCGCTGGCTGGCGTGCGCGCGGAATTTGAAGCGGCGCGGGCGGAGTTTTTTCGGATCTTCGGGGCCGAGGCTAAGACGGCGGGAGCACCGGGTTGGCAGAGTAACGCGCGAAGTCGCGCGGTGTACGATGAGGCGGGATTACTTTACGCAAGCGATGCGCGCGGCGGCGCGCCGTTTTTCCCGCGGGTTGATGGGCAGGTTTTTACGACGCTGGAAATTCCGAGTACCTTACCGACATTTGATGAATTGATGGGTCGGGCCGAGTACCCGGATGAGAAGATCGTGGATCACTACCTCGGGTTGTTGAGCGCGGAGCACGTGAATGTGTTCACGCTTCACGCCGAGATCGAGGGGATGGGTCGGCGGAAACTTTTTCAGGAACTGCTCGCGCGTTGCCGTGAGGCGGGCGTCGAGTTTGTGCGGATGGACGAGTACGCGAACACGCTCTTGGCGGATCGCGCGTCGATTCCAACGCGCGATCAAGTGCTGGGCGAGATCGACGGCCGCAGTGGCGTCGTCGCGGTGCAGCGCTCGGCTTAAGCGGCGCCTCCGCCGGTGTTGGCGGGGGCGACTTTGAAGGCAGAGCGCAGGCTGGCCGTGAGGTAATCGCGGTTCATGCGCGCGATGAAATCGTGCGAGATGAGTTTCGGGCACGCGGCGCTGCACTCGTATTGGTTGGTGCAGCTGCCGAAGCCGAGTGTGTCCATGGTGTTGACCATGGCGAGGACGCGGCGGTCGCGCTCGGCCTGGCCTTGGGGCAAGAGCCCGAGGTGGCCGACTTTGGCGGAAACGAAGAGCATCGCGCTGGCGTTTTTACAGGCGGCAACGCAGGCGCCACAGCCGATGCATTGCGCGGCGTCCATCGCGAGATCGGCGTCGCCTTTGGGAATAGGTAGGGCGTTGGCGTCGGGCGCGGAACCGGCGCGAGCGGTGATGAAACCGCCGGATTGTTGAATTTTGTCGAAGGCGGCGCGGTTGACGACGAGGTCTTTAACGACGGGGAAGGCGCGGGCGCGGAAAGGCTCTACGACGATGGTATCACCGTCGCTAAAGGAGCGCATGTAGGTCTGGCAGGTGGCGACACCTTTGCCCGGACCGTGGGGCTTGCCGTTAATGGTGCACGAGCAGGTGCCGCAGATGCCTTCGCGGCAGTCGTGGGCGAAGGCGATGGGTTCGATGCCTTGGGCGGTGAGCTCGTCGTTTACGACGTCGAGCATTTCCAGGAAGGACATGTCGGGGCTGATGTCTTTCGCGGGATAATCGACGAAGGCACCGGTGGCGGCGGGGCCGGCCTGGCGCCAGACGCGGAGAGTGACAGAGAAGGTTTTGAGAGTGGATGCAGCGACCATGGCGGGGAACGGGTAAGGGTTACTTGTAGTTACGGAGGCTCATCTTGGTGAACTCGTAGTTGAGCGCTTCGGTGTTGCGCACGGGGGTCTTGCCCTCGCCTTGGTATTCCCAGGCCGCAACATGGCCGAATTTCTCGTCGTCGCGTTTGCACTCGCCGTCGGGAAATTGGTGCTCTTCGCGGAAGTGGCCGCCGCAGCTTTCCTCGCGGGTGAGGGCGTCGCGGCACATGAGTTCGCCGAGATCGAGGAAGTCAGCGACGCGGCCGGCTTTTTCGAGGGACTGATTGAGGGTGTCGGCGGAGCCGGGAACGTTGACGGAGGCGTTGAATTCCTCGCGCAGGGCGGGAATTTCTTGGAGTGCGGCTTCGAGGCCGGCTTTGGTGCGTGCCATCCCGCAGCGGTCCCACATGATTTTACCGAGTTTTTTGTGGAAGTGGCTGACGGGTTGATTGCCTTTGGTGGCGAGGAAACGGGTGGTTTGGCCGCGGACATCGGCTTCGGCCTGTTGGAATTCCGGGGCGTCGGCGGCGGGGCGCGAGCCGGGTTTCTGGCCGGCGAGGTAGTCGCCGATGGTGTAAGGAATGACGAAGTAGCCGTCGGCGAGTCCTTGCATGAGGGCGGAGGCGCCGAGGCGGTTGGCGCCGTGGTCGGAGAAGTTGGCCTCCCCGAGCACGAAGAGGCCCGGGATGTTGGACATGAGGTTATAATCCACCCAGAGGCCGCCCATGGTGTAGTGCACGGCAGGGTAAATGCGCATCGGGGCCTTGTAGGCGCTCTCGGCGGTGATCTCGTGGTAGATGTCGAAGAGGTTGCCGTAGCGTTCGCGGACGGCGGGTTCGCCGAGGCGATTAATGGCGTCGCCGAAATCGAGGTAAACGCCAAGACCAGTCGAGCCGACGCCGCGGCCTTCGTCGCAGATGCGTTTGGCGGCGCGGGAGGCGATATCGCGCGGGGCGAGGTTGCCGAAGCTGGGGTAGAGGCGCTCGAGGTAGTAATCGCGTTCGCTTTCCGGGATGGCGGCGGGGGCGCGGGTGTCGCCGGCTTTCTTCGGGGCCCAGATGCGGCCGTCGTTACGCAGGGACTCCGACATGAGTGTGAGTTTCGACTGGTACTCGCCGCTCACGGGAATGCAGGTCGGGTGGATCTGCGTGTAGCACGGGTTGGCCATGCAAGCGCCGCGTTTGTAGGCGCGCCAGATGGCGGTGGTGTTGGAGCCGCGCGCGTAGGTGGAAAGGTTGAAGACGTTGCCGTAGCCGCCGGTGGCGAGGATGACGGCATCGGCGGAGTGGCGAGTGATCTCGCCGGTAACGAGGTTGCGGATGATGACGCCCTTGGCTTGGCCGCCGACGACGACCAGATCGAGCATCTCTGAATTAGTGTGCAGATCGACCGCGCCGGCCCCGACCATGCGGGAGAGGGCGGAGTAAGCGCCGAGCAGAAGTTGTTGTCCGGTCTGGCCGCGGGCGTAGAAGGTGCGAGAGACTTGGGCGCCGCCGAAGGAGCGGTTGGCGAGGAGCCCGCCGTATTCGCGGGCGAAGGGGACGCCTTGCGCGACGCATTGGTCGATGATGTTGACGGAGACTTCGGCGAGGCGGTGGACGTTGGCTTCGCGGGCGCGGTAGTCGCCGCCCTTGAGGGTATCGTAGAACAGGCGGTGCACGCTGTCGCCGTCGTTCTGGTAATTCTTGGCGGCGTTGATGCCGCCTTGGGCCGCGATGGAGTGGGCGCGGCGTGGGCTATCGTGAAACACGAAGCATTTCACCTTATAGCCTAGGTCGGCGAGGCTGGAGGCGGCGGAAGAGCCGGCGAGGCCGGCGCCGACGACGATGACCTCGTATTTGCGCTTGTTGGCGGGGTTGACGAGTTTGATCTCGGTCTTGTGCTTGCGCCACTTTTCAGCGAGCGGGCCGGACGGGATTTTGGAGTCGAGGGTGGCCATGGCGGTGATCGAAGTTCGTTGGAGTTTTAGTGGTGCGCGGCGGGGGCGGACTTGGCGGCGGATTCCGAGGAGAGTTTACCGCTGAGTACGGCGCCGGGGATCGCGGCGTTGCCCGCGAAGTACGCAAGACAGGCAAGGATGACGACGTTGCGAAGGGATTGGGACCAACGGGAATTACGCCAGCCGAGCGTCTGAAAAAGACTGTCCATGCCGTGGAGCAAATGAAGCGATAGCAAGCCGACGGCCAGAAGGTAGAAACTGGCGACTAGCGGCGGTTGAAAACCAAGGATGACCATGCGGTGCACATCGAGGACTTCGGTGCCGGCTGGGACGACCGTGAAGCCAAGAACGTGGTAATCGTGCGCCATCTTGTAGGCGGGAAGGGCGGCTTTGTAGGTGGCGCTCTGCGCGGTCCCGAGCGTGAAGTGGGCGAGGTGATAAACGATAAACGCCAGCACCACGTAGCCGGTCCAGCGCATGTAACGTGAGGCGAGGGTGGCTTGGATCCAGGTTTTCACGCCGTAGGCTTGGCCGCCTCGAGCGCGTTTACTTTCGAGGGTGAGGACGGTGGCGGCCCAGATATGGATCGCAACGCAGACTAGTAGGCTGATGCGCGCGAACCAGAGGGCGGGCCCGAGCGATTGGAGGAAGTGGGCGTAGCCGTTGAGCTTGTCGGGGTGCGAAAACACCTGGAGGTTGCCCACGAGGTGGCCGATGACAAAGCCGATGAGTACGAGGCCGGTGACGGCCATCAGGATTTTGCGGCCGATAGAAGAGCCGAAGAGGTTGCCAACAAGGTTCATCGAAAAAGCGCGGGTTAGGGAATACTGACTATTAATCTCTCCCAGCATCGCTGCTTTGTAAAGCGGCCGGAATGAACCTGCCTGCTTATTAGTGGGCCTTACCTTTTTTAGAAGCGACCGCGGCGCCTGCAGAACCACTGCGTCTTGTTATTTGGCGAGCGGCTTAAGCAGGGCGAACTTCCCGCTGGCGGCTGGTGCGATGAACTTGCGGCGAAAGGCATTCACGCGCACGCCCGAGCCGAGCAGTTGGGCTAGAGTGCTTTCGATCGCGCCATGATCGGCGGTTTCGTCGGCCACGTAGTGAAAATCCCAGCGCAACTCGCCCGTCTGAATCAACGTGTAATGCCAGCAACGAAACGCTACCGGTAACGCCTCGTCTACATCGCTGGCGGCCGCCAGCGAGCCATCAGGTCGGAAATAAATGCTGCCCTCGCGGCCGAGAATGCGGAACCCCGTGGCTCGCCGTTGGACGATGTCGCCGGTGTGGTAACGCAATAACGGCATCGCCTCGCGTTCGCGCGTGGTCACGTAGATTTGAGCGACCTCGGGTAGATCCGCGCGCCATGGCACCAGCTCGATGAACGCATTCGCATCGATCGCTTGGAGATTATCCTGGAACGCTTCGCCCACAAAAAGATACCCCGCCTCCGTCGAGCCGTAGAGATCGACTTGCGGCGCGGGAAACACTTCCGCGATGCGCCGGCTGTGTTGCAGGCTGGCTTTGCCGTAAGTCAAAATCACTGCGCGCACGCTCGGCACCGTCACGCCCCGGCGTTGGGTGGCGCGCGCGAGTAGCGCGAGATAAACCGGCTCGCCTTCGATCACCTCTGGTTGCGTGGCCTGCAACTCACGCACGATCCGATCCCATTCGGTCTCGGGAAACACAAACGGATCACTCGTGAGATTCAGGTAAACCGTGCCGTCGAAATACCGGTGCGGAAATGGGTGATCCTCGTAAGGGCAAAGATTGCTTGAGCAACCGATCGGCGCGAGGACGCACTTGCGATAATATCGCCCGACGAATTGCCGCAAAATCGGCGACGCCAAATAGGCGCGATCCGTCTGCTTATTCCACCAGCCTTCTTCCATGATCACGGTCATGGGGCCGCTCGTCGTGCCGGAAGTGCTTTCGTATTCGTAGCTCTTGTCGGCCAGACCGCGCTCGATCACGCGGTAATCAGCGAAGAACGCCTGATGCCCGTTTTCCACGATGTCTTTTTTAGACAACGCCGGGATTTCCTGAAAACACGACCACTGCAACGGATCCTTATGCAGCGGAAAACGCCGACTGTAGAGAGGACTGCGCTCGTAGATTTTTCGCACTTCCTGCTCCAACGCAGCTGGAATCACGACGGACGTAGTCGCGTCTAGGACGTCAGGGTGGTTGGCAAAGGAGGGCGCAGGCATCGTAAGGATTACCGTTAAAGAAAGATGCGCCCTTCTGCTAAGTCAAACGCCTCGCCCGGTGCGTTCGCGCCAGATCGGCTCGAAATGCATGAGCCCGCATACGACCAAGCTGTGGGTGATTTTGCCTGCGCGCGCCCAGCCGAGCACCTCGTCCACGGGCGCCGTCACAACTTCGATTTCCTCGTCGTGATCCCATTCTGAGGCACCGCTCAACGTGGCGTTCTCAACGAGCACGAGGTGGCAGCGGTTGTTTTGGATGGCGGGGTTGGGGTGCACGCTCGCCAGTAATCGCGCACTCGTGCCTGCATAGCCGGTTTCTTCGCGCAATTCGCGCACCGCCGCCGTCACAGGATCTTCGCCCGGATCGATAATGCCGCCAGGAATTTCGAGGGAAAACTCCTCGATCCCGAAACGAAATTGCCGCACGAGCACGAGATGACCCTCGGGTGTAATCGCGATGACATTACACCAATCCGCCGACGCGATGACGACAAAATCGCGTTCCACGGCGCGTTGCGGATGGCGCAGCCGTACGCTGCGCAGGTCAAGCACGCGCGTCGTTGCCAGGGTGCTCTGCCCCAGATGTTCCCAGCGGGCTGGTGAACCCGGCGTGGACGATGTGCTCATGGGTAAAAGAAAAAACCCCCTCGCCGCAGAGGACGAGGAGGTTTTTAAAGGAGGATTAAATTCTCCGAAGAATTACTTCTTGGGGAGCTTCACTTTATCGCCGACCTTCAACTTGCTCCAGTTAACACCGGGGTTGACGGTGAGTAAGTCGGCGTGGGAAACGCCGTTAGACTTGGCGATCTTGGTGCCGGTGTCGCCCGCTTTGACTACATATTCACCTGGACCGGCGACGGCGGGTTCGCCGCTGCCTTTTTTGCCGGCGGCCGCAACGGGCTTTTTGGCGGCTTCTTCTAATTTCGTGAGGGAGGCGCTCTGTTTAGCGAGCTCGCCACCGACTTGATTGAAAGCGTCCTGCGTCGAGCGGGTCAGCGCAGCGAGGTCTTTGGAGGCTTTGTCGGAGGCAGCAGCAGCTGAAGCTACTTGCGCTTCGATGGCGTCGACCTTGGCGACCTTTTCCTCGTGAGCAGCGAGGGTCTTATTGACCTTCGAGAGGCTCATAGCGGCGTAGCCACCGAGCAGGAGCGCAACGACGCCCACAATGATGCCGCCGACCGGCAACATGCTGTTATTTTCGCGAGAAATGGTATCCATGGTGAAGAAGTTAAGTATCAATCTGAGAGCCAATCGCGGGGCGAGGCAAGCAGAGATTATTAAGAAACCTGAAGTATGCGGCGTAATATCTGGGCGACGGGCTTGACACGTTCGTTGAAGGCGCGTGCTGTGCGGCGTGCATCGGGGTGTAGCTTAGCCTGGTAGAGCGCCTGGTTTGGGACCAGGAGGTCGTAGGTTCGAATCCTATCGCCCCGACCATTCTCTGAAAGTATCCGAACTTAGTTCGGATCGTTTAACGATCCGGGATGATATCCCGGGGGTTAAACGTGTTACGGAACCCGCGCGTTAAACGCTTCGGGAGTTTAGTTCGGATTTCCCCATTCGAAATCCATGCTGCCGGCACGATTTTTCAGCGTTTCTCCTGGGAAGTGTTTAACGCTCCGAGATTTAAAGCCACGGGAAATTCTCCAGTCTCTGCGCTGTAAACCATAGCTCGGGCAGAGGCCAATTGGATCGCCCATCAACCCTCAACGGAGGTTTCGATGCAGCCGATCCAACAGTCACCCAAGCACGCCGCGCACATTATTGTCCCCGTCGCGATCCACGCGCGCGTTTCCACTCTGCACCAAGTCGGCGGGCGTTTTGACTCCTGCGAGAGTCAGGCGGCGATCTGCCGCGACTACATCAGAAAACGCGCCCACGAGGGCTGGACGGGATTTTCCTGCCACACCGACGCGGCCTACTCTGGCGGTTCGATGAACCGGCCCGGCCTCCAGGCCCTCATGCGCCAGATCGAAGCCGGCGAGGTGAAGGTGGCCTTGATTCTCAAATTCGAGCGGATGCTGCGCAACACGGACGAATGGGCGCCGTTTCGCTCGTTCCTCGCCCGGCACGGCTGCCGCCTCGTCAGCACGACCGAAGACCTTTTCAGAGGAGACCCCGTCGGGTCGGCTGAAAAACAACATGCTCATGAGCGTAGCGGAATACGAGCGGCTCAGCATCGCCATTGAAGCCCGGCGCTCAGAGGGAAAACGGCTTATTTTCCGGGCAATTTGATCTGCACGCCACCCGCGGCGGGAACTTCGGCTTGAGGCGCGGCAGCCGCAGGAGCGACGGGCAGACTGGCGCGGAGGGTCATGGCGCGTTGCGTCCAAGGGCTGGACGGGTCGATCTGCGCGACTTGTTCAGAATATTTCTTCACGTCGTCGGCGCGACCGGCCTCGGCGGCGAGGCTGGCGAGGTGATAGGAGGCTTCGGCGCGGATGCCTTTGAGTTGGGCGGCGTCGCCGGCGAGTGATTTCAAAGCGGTTTCGCCTTCGGCAGTTTTGCCGGCGGCGATTTTGGCCATCGCGAGTCCGAGTTGGGCGCGGGCGAAGAGCGGGCCGGTCTTCAGTTTAGCGGAAACCATTTCGTAGCCGGTGACGGCTTCGGCGGCTTTGCCGGCGGTGTAGGCGTCGTCGGTCAGACGCAGTTGGGCTAGGGTGCCCAAGATGTGATCGGCGTGGCTGGAGGCGAAGGACTTGAGTTTTTCCGGAGTGGTGGCGGCGGCGTAGTCTTTTTGGACTTCGGCTTCTTTTTGCGCGGCGAGGTAATCCCAGCCGCCTTTGGCGACGATGCCGACGAGCACCAGTACACACAGTACGATGACGGCGGTGCCGTTTTTCTTCCAGAAGGCGTGCAGTTTTTCTTCGAAGGAGGGCGCGATGTAGGTCGCATCTACGGCGACAAGGTTGCGGTCATCACCGGAAGGAGTGGGCTGGGCTGGGCTGGCAGGGGTGGTCATGGCGCGTGTGTTGGTATCGTGTAAACTGGTAACAAGAGCAAATGCCCATGACAGTGTAAATGCAGGAAATCACTCGGCTCAACCTTCGGAGCTCGGGTAATTTTTGTAGTTTAGGGCATGAGCAGGACCTTGCCGGTCGTATTGCGGCTTTCGAGCGCGCGATGTGCCTCGGCGGCCGCAGTGAGCTTAAAAGTCGCTCCGATTCGCACCTGCAACATACCCGCCAGTACGGCGCCAAAGAGTTCATTGGTGCGGGCGCGCAATTCCGCGCTCGTCTGCGTGTAATGCACGAGCGTGGGCCGCGTGAAAAACAATGAACCTTTTTGCGCCAAAAGTAACGGCGCAAAGGGCGGCACGGGTCCGCTGGCGTTGCCGAAGGAGACCAACATCCCGCGTGGCCGCAGGCTGTCGATACTGCCGGTAAACGTGTCTTTACCAACCGCGTCGTAGACGACGTCCACCCCGCGACCGCCAGTGAAATTGCGCGCGGCGGTCGTGAAATTATCGCGCGTGTAAATAACGACTTCATCGGCGCCGGCCGCGCGCGCGAGGGCCACTTTTTCCTCGGTGCCGACGGTCGCGATCACGCGGGCGCCGCGGCGCTTGGCCAGTTGCACGAGCAGCAAGCCGACGCCGCCCGCGGCTGCGTGGATCAGCGCAGTATCGCCGGGTTTCAGCGCAAAGGTATCGGTGACCAGGTAGTGTGCCGTCAGGCCTTGCAGCATGAGCGCGGCTGCGGTGGACGTCGTCACGCCAGCGGGGATTTTCACAACCTGAGTGGCCGGCGCGAGCGCTTCGGCCGCGTAGCCGCCGCTGGCCTTGGCGGTGGCAACGCGATCGCCCAAGGCAAATTCCGTCACGCCGGCGCCTAGGGCCGACACGATGCCGGCGATCTCCGCACCGAGCGTGAAAGGCAACGGCACCGCGTACAGTCCGCTGCGTTGGTACGTGTCGATGAAATTGAGGCCGGCAGCCTCGACGCGGATGCGCACCTCACCGGCGGCAGGCGTAGGCACAGGAATGTCCTCAGCGCGGAGTTTTTCCGGTCCGCCGGTTTCGTGGATGCGGATCGCGAGCATGGGGGTAAAAATCTTAGTCGAAGACGACGGTTTTGTGACCGTAGACGAGGACGCGATTTTCTAGGTGCCAACGGACAGCTTGGGCGAGCACGGACTTTTCGAGATCGCGGCCCTTGCGAATCAAGTCCTCCACGTCGTGGCGATGCGTTACCCGCGCGACGTCTTGCTGGATGATCGGGCCGTCGTCCAGGATGGCGGTCGCGTAGTGCGCGGTCGCGCCGATTAATTTCACGCCGCGTGCCGCGGCTTGGTGGTACGGCTTGCCACCTGCGAAGGCCGGCAGAAACGAGTGGTGGATGTTAATTACTGGGCAACCGCAGCCCGATAAAAAATCTCCAGAGAGTACCTGCATGTAGCGCGCCATGATCACGAGATCGACGCGTAGCTCGCGCAGCAGCGCGAGTTGGCGCGCTTCAGCGGCGGGTTTGTCGGCTGCGGTCACGGGGATCACGTGAAACGGCAGGCCGTAGGCCGCGGCGGCAGGGGCGAGATCGGCGTGGTTGGAGATGACCGCGACCAAGTCGCAGGCGAATTCACCGGCGCGCCACCGCAAGACCAGATCATGAAAGCAGTGGTCGAATTTGGAGACGAAGATTGCCACGCGCGGGCGCTGGGCGGAGGCGGCGACGCGGGCGTTCATGCCGAGCGACGCAGCGAAAGCGTGGAACGCGGCGGAGTCGGCCGAGGCCGCGCCTTGAGCGTGAACCCACTCGACGCGTTGAAAGAACACGCCCGACTCCATGTCGCGGTGTTGATCCGCATGGAGGATGTTGCCGCCGCGCTCGAAGATCCAGCCAGAGACCCGCGCCACCAAGCCGGGTTGATCGGGACCGTGGAGCAGGGCGACGAGAGTCGCGGGTGTGGTCACGGGTTTTAGACGAGGTTGACGTTGCCGCGGTAGTGCTGGATCGGCTTCACGCCGACCGGCTTGTCGCGGAGGGCGCGGATGCCTTCGACAGCGGCGAAGGCGCCGGTGATTGTTGTCATCAAGCACACCCCATGCGCGTAGGCGGCGGCGCGGATTTTGTTTTCGTCTTGGCGTGGGATCATGCCGGCGGGCGTGTTGATCACCAGTTGGATCTGGCCGTTTTTCAACATGTCGACGGCGTTGGGGCGACCCTCGGCGATCTTGGAAATACGTTTCACGGGCACGCCGTTGTCGGCGAGCATTTTGGCGGTGCCGCTGGTCGAGTGAATTGTGAAGCCGAGTTCGACCAGGGCGCGCGCGAGCGCGGTGGCGCGGGGTTTGTCGGCGTCTTTGACGCTGAGGAACACATTGCCCTTAGTCGGCAGACCGGGTTTGGCGGCGGCTTGGGCCTTGGCGAAGGCGACGCCGAGGTCGGCGTCGATGCCCATGACTTCACCGGTGGAGCGCATCTCAGGCCCGAGGGCGATGGTGGCGCCGGGGAAGCGGACGAAGGGGAATACGGCTTCTTTGACGCACCAGTGTTTGGGGGTCTGTTCGCGGGTGAAGCCGAGGTCTTTTAGCTTGGCGCCGGTCATGACTTTGGCGGCGAGTTTCGCGAGCGGTACGCCGATCGCTTTGGCGACAAACGGCACGGTGCGCGAGGCGCGGGGGTTCACTTCGAGTACGTAGAGCTCGTTGTCCTTGATCGCGAACTGCACGTTCATGAGACCGACGACCTTGAGCGCTTTTGCGAGCGCGTAGGTGGCGGTGCGGACGGTGTTGAGCATCGCGGGGCTCAAGGTGTGAGGAGGCATCACCATGGCGGCGTCGCCGGAGTGCACGCCGGCGAACTCGATGTGCTCGAGCATACCGCCGACGACGCTCGTCTCGCCGTCGCTGATGCAGTCCACGTCGAGCTCGATCGCGTCTTCGAGGAATTTGTCGATCAGCACCGGTTTATCCGGCATCACGTCGAACGCTTGGCGGACGACGGCTTTAAATTCATCCTCGCTGTAGACGACAAACATACCACGGCCGCCGAGTACGAAGGACGGACGGAGGAGAACCGGAAAGCCGACCTCTTTGGCGGCTTTAAGCGCGTCACCCTCGTTCATCGCGGTGCGATTGGCGGGTGACTTTAGACCGGTGGTGTCGAGAATGGCGGAGAACTTTTTTCGGTCCTCGGCCAGCTCGATGCTCTCGGGCGAAGTGCCGATGACGTTCACGCCGTTGGCCTTGAGGGCGGTGGCGAGATTGAGCGGGGTCTGGCCGCCGAATTGGACGATCACGCCGTCGCACTTTTCCTGGGTGTAGATCTCGAGCACGTCTTCGAGCGTGAGCGGTTCAAAATAGAGGCGATCGCTGGTGTCGTAGTCGGTGGAGACGGTTTCCGGATTGGAGTTCACCATCACGCTCTCGTAGCCGATCTCTCGGAGGGCGAAGCTAGCGTGGACGCAGCAGTAATCGAACTCGATACCTTGGCCGATGCGGTTGGGGCCGCCGCCTAGAATCATGATCTTCTTCTTGCCGCTCGGCGGGAGGATTTCGTTTTCGTCGCCGTAGCTGGAGTAGTAGTACGGCGTAAATGCCTCGAACTCAGCCGCGCACGTGTCGACGAGGCGGTAGGTGGTGTTAACGCCCGCTTGTTTACGATGGGCGCGGACCGCGTTGAGATCGGACTTAAAAATGTGCGAGAGCTGCGCGTCGGAGAAACCGAATTGTTTCGCGCGGCGCAGCGTGGTGACATCGATCGTTTTGAGCGTCTTAGTGGATAGCTCCTGCTCCATCTCGTGGATCTCGCGGAGTTGATGCAGGAACCACGGATCGATCTTAGTGAGCTCGAAAATACGCTCTACGCTGTAGCCGGCGCGGAAGGCGTGGCGCAGGTAAAACACGCGCTCAGAGTTGGGCGTGCCGAGTTTTGCGTTGATGATTTTTTCGTCGAGAATTTCATCGCCGCCGAATTTTCCGCCGCCGCCGAAACCGCGGGAGCCGACCTCGAGTGAGCGCAGACATTTCTGCATCGATTCCTTGAACGTGCGACCGATGGCCATGGCCTCGCCGACTGATTTCATCGCGGAGGTGAGCGTGGTGTCAGCCCCGAGGAATTTCTCGAAGGTGAAGCGCGGGATCTTCGTGACGACGTAATCGATCGTGGGCTCGAAGCTGGCGGGGGTGACGCGCGTGATATCGTTGCGCAACTCGTCGAGGGTATAGCCGACAGCGAGCTTAGCGGCGATCTTGGCGATCGGGAATCCCGTGGCTTTCGAAGCCAGGGCGGAGGAGCGCGATACGCGCGGGTTCATCTCGATGACGACCATGCGGCCGCTCACTGGGTCGACGGAGAACTGGATGTTAGAACCGCCAGTCTCGACGCCGATCTCGCGGATGACGGCGAACGAGGCGTCGCGCATTACTTGATATTCTTTATCGGTGAGCGTCATCGCCGGGGCGACGGTGATCGAGTCGCCCGTGTGGACGCCCATCGGGTCGAAATTCTCGATGGAGCAGATGACCACGCATTGGTCCTTATGGTCACGCATGACCTCCATCTCGTATTCTTTCCAGCCAAGGAGACATTCTTCGACGAGGACTTCGTGGACGGGCGAGAGATCGAGACCGTTGGCGCAGATGCCCTCAAACTCTTCTTTGTTGTAAGCGATACCGCCGCCGCTGCCGCCAAGCGTGAAGGAGGGACGGATGATAAGAGGAAATGCCCCGAGAAAGTCCGCCGCGTCGCGGGCCTCGGCCATCGACTTGACGGTGCGCGATTTCGCGACGTCGAGGCCGATCTTGATCATACACTGTTTGAAGAGCTCGCGGTCTTCGCCTTTGTTGATGGCATCGGGCTTGGCGCCGATCATTTCCACGCCGTATTTAGCGAGGATGCCGGCCTTGTTGAGCTCCATCGAGAGGTTAAGCGCGGTCTGGCCACCGAGGGTGGGTAGGAGCGCGGACGGGCGTTCGGTCGCGATGATCTTCTCGAGCATCTCGAGATTCAGTGGCTCGATGTAGGTGACATCGGCGAACTCCGGATCGGTCATGATCGTGGCCGGATTGGAGTTCACGAGGATAACGCGGTAGCCTTCTTCGCGCAGGGCTTTGCAGGCTTGGGTGCCGGAGTAATCGAACTCGCACGCCTGACCGATGACGATCGGACCGGCACCAATGATGAGGATGGATTTCAGATCAGGGCGTTTGGGCATGAGCGTAGATTTCGGCGAGGGTTGAGCGCGCCGAAACGCGCGGCAAGCGGGAAAGCGCGGACCTGTGCAAAACGAGTTAACGATATCATTTTACCAACCCTTGCCGCCGCTCATTTCTGCGCTCATTAATAAAGAAAATTCATCCCCATGCTCGGACTCTTGTCACCGCACGCAACCCGCGCAGCGCCGGCGGCCTTCATGACTTTTCCTCCGAGGGGGATTATTGGTGGCCAGATCTGAAAAATCCCGACGCGCCCTACATCCAGCGCGACGGTCTTACTAACCCCGACAATTTCGTCGCTCACCGCCAGTTGCTCCTGAGTTTTGCGCGTGACTTCGGCATCCTCAGCGCCGCCTACAAAGTCTCCCACGAGGAACGTTACGCCGCGGCCGCCGTGCGCCACCTCCAAGCGTGGTTCGTCGATTCGGCGACTAAGATGAATCCAAACCTCCTTTATTCGCAGGCGATTAAAGGCCGTAGCACCGGCCGTAGCATCGGCGTCATCGACACCGTGCACCTCGCCGAAGTCGCCCTCGGCGTCGAGGCCTTGCGCGGCTCCCAAGCCCTCACGCCCGCCGCCGACGCTGCCATCACGGGCTGGTTCCGCGAGTACCTCACCTGGATTCGCACGCACCCTTACGGCGTCGACGAGAGTAACGCCAAGAACAACCACGGCACGTGCTGGACGCTCCAAGCCGCCTGTTTCGCGCGGCTCGTGGGCGACACCGCCGTCCTCGCCGAATGCCGCCAACGCCTCGTCACTAGCCACCTCCCTAACCAGATGGCCGCCGACGGCAGTTTCCCGCAAGAACTCGCCCGCACCAAGCCCTACGGCTACTCCATCTTCAACCTCGACGTCATGACTGCCATTGCCGTGGTGCTCTCGACGCCTGGTGACGATCTTATGAATTTCCAACTCGCCGATGGTCGCAGTCTCGTGCGCGGCGTCGCCTTCCTCGCGCCCTTTCTCGCTGACAAAAACGCCTGGATCAAAAACGCGCGCAAGCCCGTCCCCACCAATGCCGCCCCTGGCACCGCGCCCGAGCCGATCAAGCCCGACGTCATGTACTGGGACAACTGGCCTGTGCGCCAACCCGCGTTGATCTTCGGTGCCTTGGCCGCCGGCCGCGCCGATTGGGTCGCGCTCTGGCAAAAACTCGACGCCGATCCCACGATCGAAGAAGTGCGCCGCAACTTGCCGGTGCGCCAGCCCGTTCTCTGGCTGCGCTGATGCCTGCGCCCGCGTCGAGCGAGCCCGCTCAACGATCGGGCCGTTTGATCGTAAAACGTTCCGTGGTGCGCGCGTAATCTTCGCGTCCGAGACGGCCCACGAGATCCAATTTCGCTGCGTCGGGCAGACCATCGACGCCGAGCACCGTGTCGTCCACGTGCATCCCAAGAATGCGCCCGAAAACGACATTGGCCGCACCCGCGCCTTCGCCGATGTGCACCACGCTGTGCAGCGCACATTCGAATGCCACCGGCGAGGCCGCCACGCGCGGCGGGCGCACGTGTGTGCTTGGCGCGGCCGCGATGCCAAATGCTTCAAACTCGCTTTCGCCATGCGGCAAGAGCGCGGCGCAGGCGTTCATCGATTCGGCGAGCGCGTAGGGCACGAGGTTCACCACAAATTCCCGCGTGGCCTCGATGTTGCGCAATGTGTCTTTCGGCGAGCCGTCGCGCTGGTTGACGGGCACAAACATCAACGTCGGCGGGTTCGCCGTGATGGCCTGAAAAAACGAAAACGGCGCGAGGTTCGTTTTGCCCTCGCTGGAGAGCGTCGCGACCCAGGCGATAGGCCGTGGCAGAATCGTGGTCGTCATCCACGCGTAAGCTTCGGGACGTTTGAGCGTGGCGAAATCGAGGTGCATGTTGAGCACTCTAAAACGCTGCGACGCTTCCCGCCAAGCTTCGCCGTTTCGATTCAGTCAGGTTAAGATTTGCGATCAAGCCGGTCGAACGGTCCGGAAAATCGCGTCGGCATGAATCGCGGCACAATCCAAAGTGGGAAAGCCCGACTCCCGCTGGTGAAACGCGAGGGCGAGGTCCGTCCCGGCCAACATCACCGCATTGACGCCCGCTTTTTCCATCAGGTTTTTCCCGGCGGAAAAAAAGACCTGACGTTGCGCCTCGGTGATGGCCCCCGCGCTCGCCATGGCCACATAGGCTTCATGTACGGCGGTAAGTTCGTTTGGCGGCGGCGCGATGATTTCAACCTCTTTGATGGCTGCGTAAAAAGACGTTTCCATCACCACGCGTGTGCCGATCAGACCTAGTTTTTTAAACTTCCGCGCGGAGATTTCTCGGACCACCTCTGTCACAAGATCGATGACGGGCAACGGCGAGACAGCTTTGAATTCCTCGATGCAGAAATGTCCGGCGATCGAAGTGACGGCTAGAATCTCTGCGCCCGCCGCACGTAGGCGATGGGCGAGCTGTTGATAGATTTCAACTTGGGCCGCGGCATTTCCGCTTGCTTGGTGGCGCAACAAGGTCGGGGTGTCGGCGTGCGCCATCGTGAGCTCCAGTTTCGCGCCCGCTTGTGCGAAGGCGTGGATGAGATGTCGGTAGTAAAAATCAGTCGCCGCCGGACCGATGCCAACGATGAGGCCTAAGTGCATTGGTTTTTATGGCGCGTAATCAGGGAGCGGCTCAAGTCCAACTCCCGCGCGGGCGTGCGGGCGCGCCTCACCAACGCACTTTCTCGGGGAAGAACTCGCGGATGAGTTCTTCGTAATAAGGTTTCAACATCTTCACATCGGGCGCTTCGTGGCTCTTGGTGTAGAGGTCGTAGGTGTTGAATTTCAAAACCCACGGCATCAGCGCGCGATCGGCGGAGGTGCAGAATTGGTCATACGCGCCTTCGCGGTGCCACGGATAAAAACTATGGTAGCGTAGCATCGCGAGGCCCTCGGCGGGCAGGTAGTCTTTCGCGACGTGATAGATGTATTCGTCGTGGCCCCATGAGAGAATGACTTTATCCAAGCCGCAGCCGGGTTCGTAGATGCCGTTGGGCGTCTGGAAACGCGCGATCTGGCTGTCGGGGTTGGCGGCAAAGAATTGCGGGAAAACGTTTTTGTCGGAGAACGCACAACCCGTCGCAAACGTATCACCTACGACCGCCCATTGCGGTTCGCCCCAAAGGCAGAGAATTTTTCCAAGATCGTGGATCAAGCCGGTGAGGATCATCCAGCGCGGTTGGCCGTCGCGCCGCATGGCTTCGGCGGTTTGGAGCAGATGCTGGAGCTGCGAAAGATCCGTGTCGGGATCGGAATCGTCCACGAGTTGGTTGAGGTATTCCATGGCCTCCCAGATGCCCATGGTCATGCGGTTTAGGCCCAGATATTCTTGGCGCTTGGCGAGGGCAAATTCGTGCGTCTGGTGCGTGTGATTGAGCCGGTAAAACTCGCGCACCGTGGGGCGCGCCTCGGCTTCGTAGACGCGAAATTCTTCCTTCTGCTTGTCGGGCGCGGTGCCGACGGCCGGAGCTTTGCGCGCGGGGGCCGGTGCGGGCTCAGGATATTTGTCTTTTAGAAAATCTTCCCACTCATCGAGGCTAGCGAGGGGTTGGCTGGAAGCGGGATTCACGTTAGAGGACATGGTGGCGCGATGGGGATTGACGCTGTGGGGTACCGCCGACGTTGAGCCAAGACCCTCGCCGAGTCCAGCGGAGGTTGTTCAAGCTTATTAAAAAAATGAGCAGTGCGCTTAGACCTTGGGCCGGGGGCGCAGGTGCGCGAGGCCGCCGTCGATTGAGTAGATCTGGCCGGTGACCCAATCCGCATCGGGCGTGAGCAACCAAGCGATGAGGCTGGCGATTTGCTCGGGCCGGCCGATCCGCCCGAGCGGGTGCATCTTTTCGGAAAACGCACGCGCCGCTTCGCTGGCGAGCAGCGGGGCGGCGAGCGGCGTATCGACGAGGCCCGGCGCGACGGCGTTGATGCGGATGTTGCGTGGCGCGTAGCTGGCGGCGGCGGAGCGCACGAGACCGTCGATCCCGGCCTTGGCGGCGGCGATGGCTTCATGCGCGGGCAGGCCGGCTTGCGCGGCGACTGAGCTTATAAAGACGATGCTCCCTTGGTTTTGGGTCTGCATCGGGCCTAGCGCGGCACGTAAACCGTAGAAAGCGGAGTTGAGGTTAAGATCGAGGACCCGCAGCCATTCCTCCGGGCGCGTCTGGTGGGCGGCTTTGATTAAAATCGAACCCACGGCGTGCACGTAACCATCCAGCCGGCCGAAATGTGCGACCGTGGCAGCGACAGCGGCTTCGACCTCGGCGGGCTGGGTGGCCTCGGCGGTGAGGGTGAGCAGGCCGGGCAATTCGGCTTGGAGGGCGGCGAGTTTACCGGCGTCGCGCGCATAGCCCGCGACCGAGACGCCGGCCGCGGCGAGCCGGCGGGCGAGGGCGGAGCCGATGCCGCCCGTGACACCGCCGATGAGTACAACCGGCGCCGGCGCTGAAGCAGAAAAGGTAGAATCCATGGCTTATATTTAAAGAGGAAATAGCCCGACGACAAATCTTCGGTGCAGAAAATACATCTAAATGCCCCGAGCACCGCTTGACCAACTCCAGTTGCAAGTGATGGCGGCAAGACCCCGACGCGTCTGACTGGGTAGTAAACGGTCTCCGACGCCTCGGCGCTTCACCTCGCCGTCAGGCAGTTTTTGCCCAAGCCGCCGCTGTTATTTCTAGGTACAGAGGACTGCCCTGGATTGCTTCAGCTTAGCAGAGCAAACCGTTGTTTCATTGCTTCAGTCTTGGCCCACGCTTCGCCGGGGATTCGGACAATTAAATGAGTGAATACCTTTGCGAAAGCAGCCTTGGTCGAGGCCTCATTCAACCTCTCCGCTTGGTCAGCCGGCAACAGTGGACGCATGTCCGTCAGAAATGCCGGATTGGCCAGCTTAGAGAACATCCGGCTCTCAGCCTCGGCCCGTGATACTTGAAGCTTGGCCCGCTGTAGATACAAAATGAAACAATCAATCACACGGGCCGCGTCCAATCCGTTAAAAACATCCACGGCATGGGCAAGATCGAACAAGTCGCGCCCCTTGTTGCGCTGCAACAGGGCCCGCAGCTTTGTTGCCATCATTTCTTCCCGCGAGAAGGTCGGAACCTGCGCCTCCCCTGTGAACCACGGATTTCTCACCCGAAATGAGAGGGCGAGCGGTGGATCATAGGCGGTGATTTCCCAGGCGTTGATCTCAACCTTGAGCCGGATCTGCACCCTGCCGTCATCGGCCGGCACTCGGAAGCGAAGCTTCGGTGCCACGGGGCTGTGGTCAAACGCCGCTGCCCCCAGCCACGGTTCCAGCACCCGACGTAGCCCCTCCAATAATGGCTTGATCGGACCCGCCGTGGTTCGCACCAGATCAATATCCTCCGAGTACCTCAGGGGTATCGGGAAATGCAACTTGTTGAGAGCGGTGCCGCCGCGAAATCGAAGCTCCGCGCTAAGCATTGGGTCGCTGAAAATAGCAATGATCGCCCGGCTGATGATCAGATCCTGTTCGATCTGATGCGGCTCAGACCACGGTACAACCTGCCCCCAAGAGGTAAGATTCGCTCTTGGGATCATGTGTCTGCCTCCGGCATACGTCGCACGATTACTCGCCAGCGCGGATCACGGTCGATGGGATCGGGTGAAAACTCAGCATCGCTCGCCGCCAGTGGGTCCAGTTCAACCCAAAGGGTGGGTGCCAGACTGGGAAGAAGCATCTCGGCCGTCCGCGTGTGTCCGGCTCGCGTGAGCAGGTAGCCTAGACGCTGTCGTACGGAACGCTCGAACACCGAAGCTAAAAGCGCTAGGCGGCTCCCATCGAGCTTGGGGCCTAAGTCGGCCAGTACCGTCGCGATATTATCGAGACCGCCGGCTGCGCGCGGATAGCGCAGCAGATCGAGCGCAGTTAATTCAACCGAGGAGATGCGCATTTTACCGGTATCGGTTTTTCGTTCCTCGATACCACTTTCCAAGGCAGCTATCTTTTTACTGTAATAAAATGCGATAGCTGAGCGACCGGTCCGAAGCTTGGGCATTCGCTTCTGCGTTATCACCTGAAATTCCATCACGGCTTGATGGGCGGCCTCATGGAGCTCAGCGGCTTTTAGCAGGCCCACATAATAGGGGCACGCTTCCTGATGCATCAGGTCATCAATGAACCATGCTGGAGGGGGCGATCCCCAACTCATAAATTGAGGGGGCACGATAACGTAGAAACCCCTCCGTGGGTGGATTAGGCGGCCTTTCTTCTGTAGACGCTCGGCCATGTCTAGAAACGGGCGACGCAAGATACCTAGCGCCTGCTCCGCTTGCCTTCGTGAAAAAACCAGCCGCCCGCCCGCCTGCATATCGGCGATGTAAGAGGAGAGCTTTTTGCTTTTCTGAGGTATCATGTATAATTGTCCGTTAAAAAACTGTATTTTTCAACATAGAACCATTAAATATTGATGAATCATGTTAATAAATCAATTATTAATACGGAATTTATGACATGATAAATTTATTTCAGCGGACTGCGCGAAAGCCCGATCCTTTAGGACCGAGAGGATGTCAATTTCTGGAATTGATGTAAATTGATCATAGTTAACTAAAAAACGTAATTCAAACGTCATCCGACTGCAGTAAAAAGTGAAACGATTGCGATCGGATGGCGTGTTCGCCACTTAACGTGGGCTCATTCAGTAATTGGGCCATGTATGGCAAGGCATGAGGGGTTTCCGCCAAAAGATGCGTCACCCTTGCGGTGTTTTGGGTGTAGAATGTGGGGTATTAAACCAATAAAAACCGGCAGGTGATTTTGGCCTTCTGGTTCTTGTTTATCCGCTATGAACATCCACGCGCCGCCGGTCTGCTCACTCAGTGAGCGTTTGCCTTCATCGAGCCTGGGTTCACCAGGATAAATCACCTCTTTTTTCAACTTTGAATGCCTTATTAATTTTCTACTAGCGCGGGGCTCTACTTTCTCAGAGAGCTCTCCGAGCTCCCGCTCCTAGATATCACTTTTAACAGGAGGACTGTTACAATGAATATCGCCATGATTAGTCCCGCTCCCGCGGTGCCGGCTCTACGGCAAACGGCCGCGCTATATGAGCGGCATACGAACCTAGATCTCAGCGTGAATCCGGCCGATTGGGCCGGCGATGTGGATACGATCCACGATCTCAAAAAGGCTTTGTTTCATGCGATTGATGCCGGCGACTTCGCCAAGGCGATGCACATCTTGCAGGTTTTGCAGAACCTGCATTAAGCGTTGCATCGCCAAGCTGGGGTGCGGAACGGCGGGGGTGGGGCTCCCCGCCGATTTTTACTTCAACGACCTTACTTAGCGGGGGCTCCGGGCACGGTGCCGGCTTTGATTAAAATCATGTTCTCCGGCTTGAGGTATTTTTTGATCGCGCCGTTTACATCGGCGGTGGTGAGGGCGTTGATCTTACCGGGGTATTCGTCGAGCCAGGTGAGTTCATAGCCGCGGTGCACCGCGCTCAACATAGCGCCGGCGAGACCGTCGGTGGTGGCTAGGCCAACTTTGAAGGAGCCGACGAGGTTGCTCTTGCGGCGCTCGACTTCGGTATCGGTGGCGCCGGTCTCATACCAGCTCTTTAACTGGCGCTGGGTGGAGGCGAGGCCTTTTTCGAGTAGCGCGGGGGCAAAGGTGGCGGTGATCTTCCAGTCGCCGTCGCTGAACGTGTCGCGCGCGAGGCTGGAGCCGATGCCGTAGGTGAGGCCTTCTTTGTCGCGGACGTTGGCCATGAGGCGGCCGGTGAAGCCGCTGCCGAGGATGGCGGTACCGACGCGGAGGGCTTGGTAATCGGGATCGTTGTATTTGAGGCCGCTGGATTGGCCGAGGACGACGCTCACGCTGGTCTTGTCGGCCATGAATACGTTCTGGTCTTTGGCGGCATCGGTCTGCGTGGCTTTGGCGGGACGAATGAGTGCGGCGCCGCCCGTCCAGCCGGCAAAGGCGCTAGTCAGTTCTTTTTGGATCTGCGGAATGTCGAGGTCGCCGACAACAACGAGGGTGAGGTGATCGGGGCCGTAGTATTTTTTGTGGAAGGCGACGACGTCTTCGAGTTTGGCGGATTCGATGGCGGCGAGCATTTCATCGGCAGGCGTCTGGCGGTTGGGGTGACCGATGGGATAGACGGCGCGAGTGAAGGCGTCGGCGGCGCGGAAGTCGGTGTTTTCAAGAGAGCGCTTGAGGCTGCCGGCGTATTGTTTCTTGGCCTTGGCAAATTCCTCAGCGGAGAGAGCAGGGGTTCGGAGTTGCTCGGCGATGAGGCTGATGACGAGCGGGACGTCTTTCTTGAGGCACTTGGCGCTCACAGTGGCGACCTGCGTATCAACGCTGAAGGAAATATTAGCGCCCACGGACTCGAGTTTTTCAGCGATAGCGAATTTGTCCTGCTTGGCGGTACCTTGGTCTAGGAGCATGCCGGTGAGGGTGGGGATCGCGGGGTTGCCTTCGGCGGCGAAGGCGTCGCCGGCGGGCAAGGAGGCTTTCATTGTGACGACCTGTTTCACGCCGGTGGGGTAAGCGATCACATCCATGCCGGCGATTTTAGTGCGGACGGCGTTGGGGGCGATTTTAGCGCCGGAGCTGACGGCGGGCGCGGAGCTGGTGGCGGAGGTTTCGGCGAGGGCGAGCGGAGCGCCGAGGGAAGCCTCGTCGAGGCCGGGCGTGTGGCCGATGCGAGTTTGCAAGCGATTCACGTCACCGTGTCGGGATTG
>RGAX01000050.1 GCA_009919985.1 Opitutaceae bacterium | reverse complement strand
AGCCGTTTTTTCAACTGTTCGTGAAACGCTTTCTCCACGCCGCTCATGCGGCGCCCGAGCCCGACTAATTCCGCCGGCCCGCCAAATACGCACGGCCATACCGCCTCGACACGTTCGCCGCGCAAGCTTGTTAGGAAAAACTCCACGATCTGATTCGCCAGCGCGTTAACCGACTCGCCTTTATACTCAACCGCTCCCCGCATCGTCACGTGCGGAAACGCTAGGCCGGCCACCGCCGCGCGATCCGGCGCCACAGCCCAGCCGGGCCCAGACTCCGCCACAGCGAGCCCCGCGTCCGTGAGTTCACGCACGAGCACTGATTCAAAACCGGCCTGACACGTCTGCAACATAACCAACAACGTGCCCGCCGCCCTGCCCTAGCCGCGAGCCAAAACGGAAATTCAAAAACAAGGGGCCCTGTGCGCTTAAGAACCCACACGCGTCGCCGACGACTCCTCGGCATCGGGCAATTCATACATCTGCAACGCTGTCGGCGGAGGGGCCGACTCACGCGGGAGGTCGCGATTGCGAGGCATCGTTTCCCAGCGCAAAACGTAGCGGCGGCCTTCGTAGCGCGAGACCAGCGATTGGACTTCGAGACCGGGATATGAGGATTCGATGCGCTGTAAACTCACGGGCAACGCCGGCGGCAACGGCGGCACTTCAGCGACGCGCTCCAGCGTATCCTCCCGCACGCGCCAACGCCCCGCGCCCGCGCCCGCGTGCGTCGTGCTAAAATCCACGGTAAAAATTCCGTCCGCCCCAAGACGCGGCGCACCAAGCGTGACCTCGGCGGGGATCGAACCACCACCGGAAAACGCCCATTTGAATTTCCACGTACTCAATGGCTGCACCCGCCAACCAGTGGCCGCGGTTTTGGCATCGCTCGCAGGACGCGCGATATAAGCCTGCGAATGGCCAGCGGCGTCATAGCGGTGATAAACGACGACGGGTTTTTGCGCGGCGTCGAAACCGAGATTGAAGGTCATGTTGATTAGGCCTTCGTGCGGTTTAGCCGCGTCGATGATTTCGGCGCGCGTGATCGTGATGGGCAAGGCGATGGGTTCACCGCGACTATTCTCCCAGTGCAGAAAATCGCGACTGCGCGCATACGAAAGGGTGTTGTTGGTCGCGCAGTCGGGCGTGTCGCGCCACATCCAGACGAGATGGAAACGTCCATCGGGACCGAGCACAGGATCGAGCGCATAGGCATTGCGTTGGCCTTCGCCTTCCAAGACGGGCTGATCCAATACGCGCCGCCACGTGCGGGTCGCTGTATCGTAAATATTGTACAGATCGCTCCCATTCCCACTGGCGCCGTCGCGATAACGGAAGAGGAGATCACCGGCGGCGTTTTTGAAAAAAACCGGATACGTGCAACGCGCCTCACGTTCGCCGGTCATACGATCGAGGCGTTCGAGCGAGGTGATATCGAGAGGCTTTTTCGTGCGGTAATAAACGAGCGGATCCACGTGCATGTTGCCCGAGAGATGCAGACAACCATCACGATCCACGGCCAGGCGTAGGAAATTGTGACTGTCCCAGCCGGTGACACTGGAAGGGCGTTTGCGTACGTCGTTCCACACGCCTTCTGGATGCACTGTGATCCATTGCGCACTCGGGAGCACGCGTGCGGCGAGGGTAAGGCGACGCTCGCCATCGTAATAAGCAACGAACTGGCGGCCTGCGTGCGTGAGTAAGGCGAAACTAACCGGGCTGCCCGCCCACACGGCACCGACAGGAATACCGACCGGTACCGCCTCAGTCGCAAAAACGCGGCCAAACAGGGCGAACGCGAAAATGACCGCGCGTGGGCTCACAAGCGATGGAGGTGGAAACCACCATCGACGTCGAAGGTAGCGCCCGTCGAAAATGGGAAACGGTCTTCGGCAATCGCACGCACCGCGCGGCCAATGTCCTCAGGCTTACCCCAACGGCGGATCGGCGTGATGCCGCGCTCGTCTTGGATGATGAGCTTATCGTATTTTTCTTTCACGCCACCGGTCATATCGGTGGCGATCACGCCAGGACGGATTTCATAGACATTGATGCCGTCGTTGGCGAGACGGTCGGCGAAAAGTTTCGTCATCATCGCAAGGCCGGCTTTCACCATGCAATAATCGCCTCGGTTGATGGACGCGGTGTAGACGGAGATCGACGTGATGTTGACGATGCGGCCGCGGAAACCTTCGGCGTCGGGCGGCTGCTTGAGCATCTGCTTGGCGACGAGTTGGGTGAGAAAATACGGGCCCTTGAGGTTGATCGCGAAGAGCCGGTCGAAACTTTCTTCGCCCGCATCGAGCACATCGGCGCGGACTTTGGGGGCGACGCCCGCGTTGTTCACGAGCAGATCGATGCGGCCAAATTTGGCGACGGTCTCGGCGACGAGCCGCTCGCGATCCGCGGCAACCGCGACGTCGCCTTGCACGATGAACCCGTCACCGCCGGCAGCTTTTACGAGCGCGAGAGCCTCGGCCGCGGCTTCGGCGTTGCCGGCGTAATTGATGGCCACGCGGGTGCCCGCGCGGGCGAGTTCGATCGCGATACCGCGGCCGATGCCGCGCGATGCGCCAGTGACGAGAGCTGTTTTCGGGGTCATGCGGATGCGAGCGAAGCCATAGCCCCGAACGTGGCAAGCCCGCAGGCCTGACCACGCGGCGCGATTGTTACCAAACTCCGAGATTCACCGTGAGCACTTCGGCAGCCGTCGTCGAAGCATTCGTGATTTCGAGGACATTGGCGCCAGCGCGCAGCAGCATAGGGTCGAAACGATACGTACGGCTGGCCTCGGGCAAGGGCCGACGACCGGGCAAATCGCCGGGACCGGAGAACTCGACGAACAGCTCAGGGCTTTTTTGTAGCGGTAGCCATTCCAGCGGCTGGCCGTTGAGTTTAACTGTGAGTTCTTTTACAGCGTGTGGCACGCCGGTCACCAGAATCCGAGCGCGCGCGATGGGCAACGCCGCGACGGGCAGTGGTAACGGAAAGGTCACCGTGGCGCCCACCGGAAGTTTCGCCGGCAACAACCCCGGCAGCTCATACACGCGCCGGAAACGAACGGTGGGGACAGAATAAAGCAGCGGTTTGCGCGCAGCGGTCGCGGGCGATTCCAGACCGAGCAGCCAATCGTAAGGCACCGCGCCGATTTTTTCGATCCAGCAGGGGAAGTTGAAAATATTAATCCCGTCCGCACCCGAATCGTAGAGCCCCGAGACGGCCGCGCGAAGTGATTCAGCGCTATGACGTTGGGCGCCGTGCTCGAGATCAAAACCGCCGTAAATCGGCACGGCCGCTTGGCCGAGGGCCGCTCGCATCTCGGCGAGCGGTTGGAAAAAATCGGTATTCAGAAAATGCGACGTCGAAATCGCATCGACGAGGCCGCGCTGCGTCCAACTCACGACATCTAACCCGAGCTCACGGCAGCCGGCGACCGACGTCGGCACGCGGACAATCAACTGGCGTTTTTTTGCGCGGCACAACGCGCGCACGTCGGCGACGAAGCCAGTGATATGATCGCGTTTCGCCCAGACCTCATCACGTGTACCCGAAAGGTGACGCGGGAAACGCATCCAATCGAGTTGCACGCCATCAAATTCATATTTCTCCAACAGCTCAGCGATGATCGCCAACATGAACTTACGCACCTCGGGCCGGCTGTAATCGAGGCACCAGTTGCGCCAATCAAGATCACCGCGGGCGACGGCCGCAGGGTCTACAATAACGTCGGGGTGTTCACGGCGCACCCGAGGCAGATTCCACTCATTGGCCGCGGTGGGTTCGTGCACGTCGTTAGTACGGATGGTGACGAACGTTTCTTTTCCCGCGGCTTTCAGGCGTTGGAGAAAATAGCCAAAAGGATCGCGGCCTTGCGCGTGCTCAAGCGCGAGCTGCGTGCAACGTGGATCTGTCTCGCCGACTTGGGTCGGATAATAGTAACGCCCCGCGCCCGGACAGAGCAGATAGGTTGTGATATTGGGCGGGCACGACGCGACGACTTCGTCGATGTCGCGCTTAAAATCAGGCGAGAGCGTGCTGAACGTGCTGTTGCCATCGTTGTCGAGCAGAAGGCGCTTGGCCGGCGTGGCCGCGTCCGCGTGGACGAACAACTGCGTGAAAATACCGAGCAAACAAACAACGCGGAAAAAATAAAAGCTAGGGGCGGAAGTCATGGGAATTACGTTTGGCTATCTATGAGGGAGCTGGGCGCAAGACGTTCCGTGATTTTTATCGGCGTCACTGCCCGCCGACTTCGCGACGTTTGGCGCGGCGCGACGGAGCGAAGGTGCGTTGAAGTTCGGCAAGGTCTTTATCGCTCCAAGGTTCATCGCGGGTCGCAACGGCAGCGCGGGCGGCAGCGATGGTCTTAGGGCTAACGGGCGCAGCGGTATGGCCCCAGGAGCGGCGGACGTACGTGAGCACGCCGGCGAGTGTCTCGTCGTCGAAGGCGCGCATCGGCGGCATGATCATGTTTTGTTGCGCCTTACCAAGCAGAACGATGCGGGCGAGAATGCGTTCGTCGCCGAGCGCCCAGGTGGAATTTACGAGGGGCGGCGCGAGACCGGCAAGACCGAGGCCAGTCGGTTGGTGGCACGCGGCGCATACGGTGGCGAATTGCACGCGACCTTTTTCAAACAGCGCTTCTTCGCCGGGCGTGAGAGCGACGGCGACGGTGCTGATTTGGCCGGGTTTGCCGGGCCAGATAAGCGAAGCGAGTAATTTGGTGGCGCGCGCGGCCTCGGCGGCGTCTTTCTGCGCGGCCAAGGCCAGAAGCGATTTCGGCTCGTTAGGCAAGCGACCAGGCAACACGCGGCCATCGGGCGCGACGGGGAGGAATTGCTCCACGCCAGCCAGAAGAGCACCACGCGCCCAAGCCGGGGTCGCAGGATCGCCGAGGAGCGCCAATACACGCTCAATGCGGGGCGCAGCGCCGGAGCTCAATACCGCGGCGGTAGCGAACGCGACGGCGTTCGCTGGCGGCTTCCCGGCGATGACTTCTTCGGTAACGAGGCCGGCGACGAAATTTTCTTCGCGACCGCCAAGGCCGGAAAGCACGGCGTCCAACAAGTGGGGTTGGGCGGGTTGGGCGCGGACGAGCGCGCGGAGCGTAGCATCGGCGGCGGGCGTCTGCAGTTCGCCGAGCGTGAGAGCGACTTGTAGCCTTACGGTTGCGACGGACGATTGCGCCAGCGCCGTTAGGCGATTGAGAAGTTCGGCGGGCGCCGCAGGTTTAAAGAAATTTTCCGCAACGCGCACGGTGGCACTGAGCACGCGGGCATCGGCATCAACGAGAGCACGTTGGACCGTAGCGACATCAAGCGCGCCGAGACCTTCGAGCGTCCACAGCGCGTGCAGGCGGGCCAGCGGCGCGGGCGAGGTAGTGACGACAGCGCGCAAGGCGGGCGCAGCCGCGGGGTCACGGCGCTCAATCAGGAGACGTTGAGCGGTATCGCGCACCCAGCCGTTAGCATCGGCGAGGTGGGCAACTAGGGCGGCGGTGTTGGCCGTAGCAAGGCCGATATTATAAGCGGCTTTAGGCGCGCCGTCTGGAACGACGCGATAAATACGGCCGAGCGAAACGGGTTGCTCAAGGTTACGCGATTCGACTTGAGCGCGCAGGTAGCTAGTGACGTAAGTGCGATGCTGAATAAGGCCGCGGTAGAAATCGGCGACGTAGAGCGCCCCATCGGGGCCGTTGATGAGATTAACCGGGCGGAAGCGTTCGTCAGTCGAGGTGATGAACTCGGTGCCTTCGTAAGCGTTACGACCTTTCACGGTGCCGTCGGTCGAGGTGATCGCGATGCGTTTAATGAGATTACCGGCCGGCTCGCAGATGAAGGCGTCGCCAGAAAATTCCTTGGGGAATAATGCGCCGCGGTAGATAACCGGGCCGCAGGCGGCGGTGACGGCTAACATTTTGCCGTCGTCGTCGAGGGATTTATAGCCGCGGTTGATGCCGGTGGTGACGCGGCCGGGCCAGACTCGGAGATTAGCGGGCACGACGGCGACGTTGTTGCCTTCGGCGCTGAACGCCGGGTTGCGGCGCAAGTAGGCCGAAGGGAGCTCGTCAACGCGGAGCGGGTCGCTGTTGCTATTGTAGTAGATACGGCCGATGTCGTCTTGAGAAATGCCCCATTGGCCGCGTGTAATGGTAGACTCGCGGGTGAATTTACCGGCGCCGGCGTAGCGGAAGCGGGCGGTGTGATTCGCGCTGTAGATCCAATTATCGAGCGCCCACATGAGGCCGTTGGCGGTGTGTTCGGGGTTCACAGTCTGTCCATAGTCGGAAGCGATCTCGATTTTTTCATCGGCGATGCCGTCGCCGTTTTTATCGCGGGCAAACCACAGGTGCGGCGGCGCGGCGACCAAGACGCCGTCGTCCACAAGCGCAAACGCGCGCGGCATCACGAGGCCATCTAGAAACACAGTGCGCTTGTCCATGCGACCGTCGCCATCGGTATCTTCGAGCACAGCGATGGAGCCGATGGGAGCGTCCTCGCCTTTGCCGTCGATGTTGGGCATGTAACCGCGCATCTCGACGACCCAGAGACGGCCGTCGGGTGCAAACGTGAGTGCGATTGGATCATGCACCAAGGGCTCGGCGGCGACGAGTTCGATGCGGAAACCTGGGGCGATCTTGAACGTTTTTAACGCGTCGCTCGGCGTGAGCACGGGCGCAGGCGGGACCTTGATGTGCGCGGCGGGTGGCAGTTGTACTTCGCCGGCGCGGTCGCCGCGTTGGGCGTGCAGCGGGGCGGCGCAAAGTGAAACAAGGAGTGCAAGCAAAGTGGGGCGGAGCGTCATACGGAAGCGAGTAAGACGATCCGACGGTAAAAAATTCTCAACTCCGAAACGCAGCCGGGTTTACCCTTGTCAACACGGGGTCCGAGCCGGAGGTTTCGCACATGAGCACCCCACTCTGGCGCAGTCCCAGCACCTTCACGTGGATTATGGTCTTAGTCTTCGGAGCTGGCCTGCCCGCGCAGATTACAGCGGCGGAAACTTTGCTTGAGGCGACGCCTTACACGCAGGGTAAAAAGACGCGCGATGGGCTCGGCGTGTATTATTTTGGCCGAGAGATCGCGCACTACATGACGCATCTGGCGGCGCCTTGGCTCGAGCGGCCGGAACGCGACAACGAGGAGCGGCCCGATCTGGTGTTAAAAGCACTCGCGCTGAAACCCGGCGACATCGTCGCAGATCTGGGCTGTGGCACGGGTTATTTTAGCTGGCGCATGGCGCAGGCGGTGGGGCCGCGCGGCGTAGTGTATGGCGTCGATATTCAGCCCGAGATGATCGAGTTGCTCGCGGAGAAAATGAAAGAGCGCGGCGTGGCCAACGTCACGGGCGTGGTCAGCACCGTTGACGATCCGAAACTCCCCCAGCCCATCGATCTGGCAATAATGGTCGATGTTTACCACGAATGCAGCCGGCCGGCGGAATTCATCGCCGCCGTCTGCCGGAGCCTGAAACCCGGCGGACGCGTCGTGTTTATCGAATATCGCGGCGAAGATTCCGCGGTGCCGATTAAAGCCTTGCACAAAATGACTGAGGCGCAGGTGAAGCTCGAGATGACCGCGCAACCGCTCGA
This sequence comes from Opitutaceae bacterium, assembly GCA_009919985.1. GTDB lineage: Bacteria > Verrucomicrobiota > Verrucomicrobiia > Opitutales > Opitutaceae > Tous-C4FEB. The sequence continues at coordinate 8,383 of RGAX01000050.1, read as the reverse complement.
CTACGTGGAGACGTTTCGCGGACTCCCACGCCAGCACGTAATTATTTTCCGCAAACGCGCCGCTCCGTAAGACCCCGCAGCTCGACACTGCGCTACTTTCCGCAACGCTGGTGCAACATGAACCCCCGTGTGCTCCTTGCGTTTTTGGCCTTCAGTCTCGCTCATGTTTTCGCTGCGACCACAGAGCCGCCGCAGGTCGAGCAATGGGGCCGGTTCGAGCTCAACTTCACCGGCCCCGCCAGCGGCAACCCGTTTATCGAGGTCGAGCTAAGCGCCCGCTTCACCCAAGGAAACACCACGATCAACGTCACCGGTTTCTATGACGGCGAGGGGCAGTACCGCGTGCGCTTCATGCCCGAGAAAACCGGCGAATGGCGGTATATTACACACAGCAACCAACCCGCGCTCGACGCAAAAACCGGCACCCTGATCGTCACGCCGCCCAGCGCCCAAAACCACGGCCCCGTGCGCGTGGCCCACACGTATCATTTCGCCTACGCCGACGGCACGCCCTACCGCCAGCTCGGTACCACGGCCTATGTGTGGACCCACCAAGGGAACGCGCTCGAAGAACAGACGTTGCGTACGCTCGCCGCCGCCCCGTTTAACAAAATCCGTTTCTGCGTATTTCCCAAAAACTACGACTGGAACAAGAACGAGCCGCCGACTTATCCCTTCGCCGGCACGCCAGCGTCGTCATGGGATTTCACTCGCTTCAACCCCGCGTACTTTGACCACCTCGAGAAGCGGATCGCTCAGTTGAGCGAGCTGGGGATCGAGGCCGATATCATTTTATTTCACCCCTACGACAAAGGTCGCTGGGGATTTGATCGCATGGATGCCGCGAGCGATGATCGCTACCTGCGCTACGTCGTCGCCCGACTCGCCGCCTATCGCAACATCTGGTGGTCCCTCGCCAACGAATACGATTTCATGAAAGAAAAGACCGAATCGGACTGGGACCGCTTTGGCCTCATCGTACAGGAAAGCGATCCGTACGCGCATCTACGCTCCATCCATAACGGCACCCTAATTTACAACCACAACCAAACCTGGGTCACCCACGCCAGTATTCAAAATGGTTCAGCCGTCGAGGAACCGGGCCGCGCCGAGCTTTACCGCGACACCTACCGCAAACCTGTCGTTTACGATGAAATAAAATACGAGGGTGATCTCCCCCGCCGCTGGGGCAACCTCTCAGCCGAAGAAATGGTGTTTCGTTTTTGGAACGGCCACATCGCTGGCACCTACGTCGGTCATGGTGAAACCTACCTCAGCCCGGCCGACGACATTATCTGGTGGGCCAAAGGCGGCATCCTCCGCGGAGAAAGTCCCGCCCGCCTCGCATTTCTACGTCAAGTCATGGCCGAGGGCCCCGCCGAAGGCATCAACCCTATCGACAAGTGGCAGGACCCTCGCTTTGGCGGCCAAGCCGGTGAGTACTACTTGCTCTATTTCGGTAAAGAGCGCCCCAATTCCTGGCGATTCGAGCTCAGCAAAAATAAACTTTCTGATGGCCTCAAATTTAAGATCGAGATTCTCGATACGTGGGCAATGACCGTCACGCCCGTCCCGGGCACCTTCGTCACTAAGAAAAAAGACGACTACATCTTTGAAGACGCCGCCGGACAATCTATCACGCTTCCGAGCAAACCCTATCTCGCGCTACGCATTAATCGCGTAAAACCGTAGGATTTGAGACAAGAATCAGCGAAATCGCGGGTTCTTTAGCGACGCTCATAAGAGCCCTAGCTTTAAAGGGTCGTTAATATTTTTTGGTGCCCACTCATTCTGAACCTTGCACCTAGCCCCGCACTAGCTTTCTTGGGCGGCGCATGCTTCTCCCCCTCCCCCACCTCCTTCGCCCGTTCCTCGCCCTCGCCGCCGTCGCCTTAGCGGGGACGTCACCTCGCCTCGCCGCTCAAGCCGTCCGCACTGGCACCGTCGCCGAGCGCTTCCAACTCCTCTGCGCCAACTGCCACGGTAAAAATCTGGAGGGTGCTATGGCTCCCTCTATGCTCGACGACGTCTGGACCAACGGTGGCGACGACGAGAGCCTCGCCAAAAGCATACGCACCGGCTTTCCAGATAAAGGCATGCCCGCTTGGGGCGCCGCGATTCCCGACAAAGAAATCCGCGCGATGGTCATCTACATCCGCGAACTCCGCGCCAAGGCCGCCCGCGAAAAAACCCAATTCGTCAAACCCGCCGATTCCATGACGGCGCAAAGTGAGCTCCACGCCTACCAGCTCAACCCCTGGGTCGGCGGACTCAAAGAGCCTTGGTCCCTCGCCTTCCTCTCGCCCACCCAAGCCGTGGTCACCGAAAAACGTGGATACCTCTACCTCATCGAAAACGGCAAACTCGCGGATCGCCCTCTAAGCGGCGTGCCCGCCGTCGACACCGGCGGCCAAGCCGGTCTTTTCGACGTCGTTCCCCATCCGGATTACGCGAAAAACGGCTGGCTCTATCTCGCCTTCAGCGATCCCCAGCAAAACGCCGAGGGCGCCAAAGTCAGCCTCACGCGCATCATCCGAGGTAAAATCAAAGACGGCGCCCTCATCGACCAGCAGACGATTTACCAAGGCAAACTCGAGCACTACATCAAAGCCGGCGGCGTCCACTTCGGGGGCCGCATCGCCTTCGATCGCCAAGGTTATCTCTTCTCACCATCTGGAGCTACGGCCACCGCAACCCGCAAGGCCTCGCCTTCCACCCGATCACCGGCGAACTCTTCGACGCCGAACACGGCCCCCGCGGTGGCGATGAACTCAACCTCGTTAAAAAAGGCCTCAACTACGGCTGGCCCGTCATCACCTACGGCATGAATTACGACGGTACCGCCATGGTCGACATCACCGCCAAAGCCGGCATGGAACAACCTATCACTTACTGGGTGCCTTCCATCGCCCCCTGCGGCGCCAACTTCTACACCGGCGATCTTTTCCCGAAATGGAAAAACCAACTTTTCGTTGCCTCACTCGCCGCCGAAGAACTCCGCCGCGTCGAAATCGCGGACAGTAAAGTTGTCGCCCAAGAAATCATCTTCAAAAACATCGGCCGCATTCGCCACGTGATTGGCGGCCCCGACGGTGCACTCTACGTGCTGTTGCCTAACCGCATCGCTCGGATCACCCCAGCGCCTTGAGGCACCGGAGAGCTAAAAACGCGCGCTCAGGCCTTATTTTGTCAGACGCCGGAGCGCCGCGTTGATTTTCACCAGGTCGCACACCTCGGGATTATAGTCAGGGCCGATCCATTCGCGCCACTCTCGGCCAAGATCCGTTTCCGGTTCGCGCAAACACGCGAGCATGTCGTGAAACGCCTCAATCCCGCCGCAATCCTCCGGCGGGCCCGCGCGTTCACCAGAGACGCAATGCGGATAACGCAGGCCCTTTTCCATCAGTACCGGTTTATCAACGCGGATATCCACCACCCAGCCCTCGGAGAAATTATAACCGTAAGTAAACGAAGCGCGGTTCTCAAGATCGAGATCCGCCAAAGTGATGTCGCGATCATCCTCAATCAGCACCTCCTGCCGCTTAAGCGGATTGCCGAAACGTAAGTCCTCAAAATTAAAAACGTGCGTCTGATAATCAAACCAGTCGAAGGCCACTTGGATGCTATCATGCAGCCGGGATAGCCACATCGATTCGCGCACGAGCAAGACTCGCCAGACGCGCGGCTCCGTACCGAGCACGGTCAGATGAAGAGGAAAAACGCGTTCCGCTTTTTTCTTTTTGGCGAGCGCTCCCGCGCCGTCTTGAAGTCCGATCATCCAGCGAACGTGAGGGTGGAATCGCCGCCGCTCAACGCTGAACACGCAGCATCCCGTGCGCTTTTACTGCACTGAGACGCTCGTGGCGGCTAAATTTAGAAGTAATACGAAACACTCACCCCGAGTTGACGTGGATCGGCGCGGGCTTCGTAGCGGGTCTCGATGTAATCAGGATCGGAGTTGCCGAAGAAGAATACGCGTTTCTCGTAGCGCGTGTTGAGTAGATTTTTTTCCCACACGGTAAACCTCCATTGCTGCCACGCGTAACCGAAGCTGGCGTTGTAGAGATGAAACGCGCGGCGGGCCTCGTTTTGGTTGTTGGAGTCAAACTGCGTGGCGCGACCCACGATCTCGGCGTGGGCAAAAAACCCTGCCATAGCTGCGCGGCGGAAATCCGTGCCAAGCGTATAGCCATAGCGCGGGGTATTCGCAAGGCTGCGACCGCCTCCCGTGTTGCCGTTAGTGAGCTTGAACGGATCGAGCTGCGAATTCATCTGCGCGAGCGTACCCCGGAATGACCACGCCGGCGTGACCGCGTAGGCAGCGGCGGCCTCGAAGCCAGCGATATGGGCGCTGCGGCCGTTGGCGGTGAAAAAGCGATAGTTGCCGCCGAAGCCGGCGGAGTCGCGCACCTGCGGGTTGGCTCGATCAAGATAGAATGCGGTAATTTCAGCCGTGAGCCGGTGGTCGAGCGCATGGCCGCGAAAACCGGCTTCGTAGTTCCAGAGTTGCTCGGTGCCATAAGTCAACGGATCGGCGGGCGGGCTGATGCGGGCATCAATGTTGATACCGCCGGCTTTGTAGCCACGCGTGACGGAGGCAAAGACAAGTACGGCAGTCGTAAGATCGTGCTCTAGGGTAACCTTGCCACCAAGGAGCGTATCATCGAAAGACGGGCGGAAGGTAATTGCTGGATCGTAGGAGCCGCGCGAGGCGCGATAGCGGGTCTTGGTGCCGCGACCTTCGAGGTTCACGCGCTCAGTGCGGAGGCCGACGATCAAGCGTGTGTGGGCAGCGAGATCATGCGCGATCTGACCGAAGAGTGCGAAGTTGTCGGCGCTGTAACGGGTATTGAGACCGCGGAGGTCATAAGGATCCTTATTGATGTAGGCGCTGGTTTCTTCGGTGTTGGAGAAAAACGCGCCGATCGTCCAACGATCAATCCAACCGAGCGCGGCGCGCGTGGCGGCAGAATCGAGGCGAAGTTCTTGATTGAAGACCGAGCGCGTACGCCGGAGATCGCTGAAGCCAGCATACGACACAGCGGTCCAATCGTCATCGTAAGAATAAACCGATTGCACGCGACTGCCGCCGGTGACGGATGTGAGACGTGAGCCGGCCAGACCCGAGTAGGTGCCGCGGAGGCTGGCGGCGGTGGAGCGTTGCTCGTCGCGGCCGGGTTGGTCGCTGAAGGTGCGCCGGCCGTTGTTATCCAGGGCAAATTCATCGAAGCCGTTATTCACATCCGAAAACAAGACGGCGCCTTCCCAGCGCCAGGCGGGCGAGAGCACGGCGGTGAAGCGGAGGCGCGCGGTGAATTCATCGCGGGCGTTGGTGTCACGGTTGAGAGTGACGTTGTGGCGGAATCCGTCGCTGCGGCTTTGGTGCACGGCGAGGCGCACCATGATGCGCTCGGGATTGGCGGCGACGAGCGGCCCACCAAGAGCGAAACCACCTTCGCGCAAGGCGTCTTGGCCGGCGTTGGTCTCGACGCGACCCGTCCAGAACGGAGTCGGGGCGTTGGACACGAGCCGGACGACGCCGCCCGCGGCGTTGGCGCCAAAGGCCCCAGCCTGCGGCCCGCGCAACACCTCGACTTGGCTCACATCGAACGTGCCGCCGAGCGAACCGAGGCCCGTGAAATCCATGTCATCGACCATGAAGCGCACGGCGGAATCGGGGGTTTCACCCTCGTATTGGGAATTTTCGCCGATGCCGCGGATTTGTAAGTAACGCGGCCGCGAGGTGCCGCCGGTCCACGTGAGATTCGAGATCTGATCCACCAGATCGCCAAAGTGCCGTACGCCGCCAGCCTGCAGCGCGGCATCGTCAAACACTGTAACACTCGCAGGCAATTTCGCCAGCGGCGAAGCCCAGAGATCGGCGGTGACGAGCACCGGCGTAAGTTTGACCGCCGGCGCGGATGCCGCGGGAGCGTTCGCTTGCCCGTAAACGAGGGCACTCGCCGACAAAGTCGCGATGATCGATAGGAGGATTCGGTAGGCACGTTTCATGATAAATGAGGCCCGTCCTGAACTGACTCCCGAAAAAAGGGGCGCAAGTCGCACCCTTAAAAAAGGCGCAATCCGCGCCTGCTGTTTCCTTCGTCGGCATGATCCGTTCAGGTTCGAAGGGTCCAGCGGCCGAATCGCGCCGCAATCTCAGTCTTCCGCGGAAGACACCCCTACAGGCGAAGCGGAAAAAGCGGCGTCCCGCGCCAACTGGCAAGAAAAACTTTAAAACACGTCCAGCCACCTAAAAACACAAGAGCCGCCCCCGATGAAGGAGCGGCTCGTGTAACCTAACACCAAGCAAACCGTATAGAACAACTAACCTGCATCGTCTTACCAGGACGATGGTGACTACGGGGAGATAGATGCATCAAAAATCAAAACGCTCAAAAAAATCTAAAATAAATTGAGCACTTCAGTTTCCCGCGTGAGCGCCCTCAAAAAACACGAAAGCCGCCCCGTTTAAGGGACGGCTCTTGTGACCTAACACCAAGCAAACCTTAAGAACTAATAACGACCAGCGTCTTACCAGGACGTGGCTAACTGCACGGAGATAGATGCGGGCAGGAGCAAAATGCTCAAAAAAATCTCAAAAAAACCTAACTCACTATCGGTCAGTCTTTAAAAATCGAACGAGCGAGCGTTTCGGATGCTTCTGGAGCACCAATTACTGACAATTCCCCCTCATTTCCAGCCGGACGAGGCGTGTGCGTGAGCGGATAACGAAATTGCTGGCCCTCGTAATTACGGAATACGACCTCAGTATCGGTGATTTTTTCGACGTAGTCGGGATTGATCGGCACCTTGCCCCCGCCGCCCGGCGCATCAATCACGTACTGCGGCACAGCGTAACCCGTCGTGTGGCCGCGCAAGGCCCGGATAATCTCGATGCCTTTACGCACATCGACTTTGAAGTGCGCCCCGCCCGTGATCAAATCCATCTGATAGATATAGTAGGGCCGCACTCGCATCCGCAACAAGCGGTGCATCAGCGCCTTCATGATTTCAACGTCGTCGTTGATGCCTTTGAGCAAAACCGTCTGGTTGCCAAGCGGTACGCCGGCGAACGACAAGCGCTCGCACGCTGCCCGCAGCTCCGCCGTAGCTTCCTTCGGGTGATTAGTGTGGATACTCATCCAGATCGGCCCGTGTTTTTTGAAAATCTCACACAACTCCGGAGTGATGCGCTGGGGTAAAAATACCGGGATGCGCGAGCCAATCCGGATAAATTCTACATGCTTGATCGCGCGCAACCGCCCAAACAAATGATCCAGTTTTTTATCCGAGAGTAGCAACGGATCACCGCCCGAGATCAGCACGTCACGGACCTCCGGATGGTTTTCAATGTAACGCAGCCCTTGCTCAAACTCAGGGTGAAAATTGTAATCCTGGGCGTTGGAAACTAGGCGGCTTCGCGTGCAATAGCGGCAATATGCGGCGCAGCGATCCGTCACCAAAAATAAGACTCGGTCCGGATAGCGATGCACCAAGCCCGGGACCGGAGAATGTTCGTCTTCACCGAGCGAATCGAGCGTCTCTTCCTCGCTGAGAATCGCTTCACCACCCCGCGGAATCACCTGTTGGCGGATCGGACATTGCGGATCATCGCGGTCAATTAGGTTAAAAAAGTAAGGCGTGATCGCCAGCGCGAGTTTGTGGCTGGCGAAGAGGCAACCCGCCTTCTCGTCGGGCGTCAGCGTCATGTGCTCCTCGAGTTGGGCGACACTGGTTAGGCGGTTCTTGAGCTGCCAAATCCAATCGTTCCAGTCGCTCGCGGGGACATGTTGCCAGAGGCCTTGGCCTTCATACCAGGCGGAACGGTCTTCGGTGTAGGGCATCGATGGTGGAGAAAAGTGACGATTAGGTGCCTAACCATCGCTGTCAAATGGCCAACGCGATTCCTCGAAATTCACCCACAGCCCGCCCGCACGAAATTTTCTGCCTGAAGTGACCCGTCGGCACACAAAACCCTTGGCACGGGGCACACGACGTCTTTTCGTTCGACTTTAATGTCCCCGTTCAAACCCGGAGTCCTAGCCCTTGAAGATGGCAGCGTGTTTCGCGGCCGTGCGTTTGGCGCCGCCGCCACCATCGCCGGCGAATGCGTTTTCAACACCTCCATGACCGGTTATCAGGAGATCATCACCGACCCGTCGTACTTCGGCCAGATCGTCACCATGACCGCCGTTCAAGTGGGTAACTACGGTCTCACGCCCGCCGACGAAGAATCCTCCGGCCCAAAGTGTGCGGGCTTCGTCATCCGCGAGCTTTCGCCCGTCGTCTCCAATTGGCGCAGCGAAATCTCCCTAGACGCCTACCTCGAAAAAAACGGTATCCCCGGCCTCGCCGAGATCGACACCCGCGCCCTTACCAA